>CAUAEH010000050.1 GCA_958427975.1 uncultured Collinsella sp.
ATTGCTGTTTTGCTGATTGACGTATGCGTGTGGGGAGGGCGTGTGGCTAAGAAATCTACGGCTATCGATGTAACGCAAGGAGTCATTTGGCAGCAATTGCTGTCGCTGTGCGTTCCCATCTTTTTTAGTTCGTTTTTTCAGCAGGCCTACACGCTTATCGGTACCTATATCGTCGGTCAGTTTGGCGGCAAGCTCGCGCTAGGTGGCATTCAAGCTACGATGGTGCTCACCGAGCTCTGCATTGGCTTTTGCGTTGGCGTCGGCGCCGGCTGCGCGGTCATTACCGGTCAGTATTTTGGTCAGCACGATGATGAGCGACTGAGCCGTTCGGTCCATACGGCCATGACGCTCGCGCTGGTGGGCGGTATCGTTTTCTCGATTCTTGGTATAGTGTTCGTTGAGCCCATGCTGGTACTTATGAACACTTCGCATGAACTTTTGGCCGAGGGCGTGGCCTATGCTCGTTGCTATTTTGCCGCCATGGTTGCGGCGCTGCTGCTCAATATGGGAACGGCACTGCTACGCGCCGTGGGCGACACGCGCGGGCCTGCTGTGATCATCGCTTCCGGCTGCCTTGTTAATGCGGTGCTGGATGTCATCTTTGTTGCCGTGCTTCATATGGAGGCGCTGGGCTGCGGCATCGCGGTGGCGCTGACCATTTGCTCCAACGCCACGATGATCGTGATTCGCATGATGCACGCACCGGGTGCGTGGCGGCTTTCGCTGTCCAAACTCGGCATTGATCCTGGCATTTGTAAGAGCATGATCTCGTGTGGTCTGCCGCTTGGCTTTCAGTCTGCTGCGTATTCGATTTCCAACGTTTTGATTCAGGTGTCGGTCAACTCGTTTGGTGCCGATGTCACCACGGCGTGGGGTCTTTCGGGCCGCTTAGATGGCATTGTCTGGATGGTTACCGAGGCGCTCGGCGTGTCGATCACCACGTTCTCGGCACAGAACTTTGGCGCGCGCAACTATGAGCGCATGCGCAAGGGCTACCATACGTCGCTCGTGCTGTCGTTTATGCTCATTGGTGGCCTGTCTGCCGTGCTGCTGGTGTTCTCGGGTCCGTTGTCGCGTCTGTTTGTCGACGATGTTTCGATTTCGGCGTACACCACGACGATTCTTCATTTCATCGCGCCGTTCTACGCGATCTTCTCGATTATCGAAAACGCGTCGGGCTCCATTCGCGGTGCCGGCGTGAGCTTGCAGCCCATGCTGCTCACGATTTTTGGCACTGTCGTGCTCAGGGTGATCTGGGTGTTTGCGATTATGCCGTTCGATCCGTCTCTTGAGCACCTGCTGTTGGTTTACCCCGTAACCTGGCTCATCACGGCCACGATGTTCACCATCTACCACCACAGCGGCAACTGGCTCGGCCGCGCCACCGCCTAGCCATTCGGGACGTCCCCAATGGCTAGTATTTGATGCCTTGGCGGGCTAGGAGTCCTTCGTCGAAGTAGTGTTTGATGGGGCGCATTTCGGTGACAAGGTCGGCGAGGTTCGCGAGGGGCAGCAAGCCCCGGCCGGTGAGCACGAGCTCCGTGGTGGCGGGCTTTATCGCGATCAGCGCTTCGACATCCTCGCGCGTCACGAAGCCGCGGCGCATGGCCTCGCCGAGTTCATCCAAAATCAGAACGTCGACCTGTGATATCTGCTCGCATGCGAGCTCCATGATCTGCGCGGCGCAAGCCTCGGGTGTGTCGCGGTCGGCTTGTACGATGCGTAGCCCCAATCGAGGTGCTGCGTCATGTTCGGCGCAGTGCAGCTTCTTGGCAAACTGAAGCATGAGCACGTTAAGTCCATAGCCCGTGGCACGCAGCGCGAGCCCCAGCGCAGCCGTCGTCTTGCCCTTGCCGTCGCCCGTATAGATTTGAACCTTGCCGACTTCCAGTGATGCCATCTCTGTCTTTTCGTGCCCGGCGTCGGTTTATCGCCGTCCGGGTTGGGTATTCTAGAAAGCATTATTAACCCCAGTAGATGGAGTTCAAGCAGATGGAGATGGATGACAACAAGCGTAGACGGAATATGATCCTCTACGTGCTCATCGCCTTCGTCGTCTACCTCGTGCTCTCGACCGTTCTGTTCCCCAACATCGGTCACACGCAGCAGATTACGAAGACCGATTACTCGACGTTTGTCAAAGCGCTCGATAAAAAGAGTGTCGACAAGGTCGAGTACAACACGGACGATTACTCGATTTATTACACCAAGAAGGGCGAGGACGAGAACATCGCCTATAAGACGACCGGTGTGCCGAACGATGCGGGCTTTACCGATCGCGTGCTTGAGTCTGGCGCTTCGCTGGAGTCGGTCGTTCCCGATAAAAACTCGGGTTTGATGACCTACTACCTGCTTACGCTCATCCTTCCCATGGCGATTTTCTTCCTGATCGGCTGGTGGCTCAACCGCCGCATGAAGAAGGCCATGGGTGATGACGGTCCTTCGATGAACTTTGGCGGCGGTGGCTTTGGCGGCGGTGGACTGGGCAAGTCCGGCGCGCGCGTGATCGCCTCCAAGGACGTGGGCGTGACCTTTAAGGATGTCGCCGGCCAGGAAGAGGCCAAGGAGTCCCTCAAGGAGGTCGTCGACTTTCTGGAGAAGCCCCAGCGCTACGAGGAGATTGGCGCCAAGCTGCCGCGCGGTGCTCTCCTTGTTGGCCCTCCGGGTACCGGTAAGACCCTGCTAGCCAAGGCTGTTGCCGGCGAGGCTGGTGTTCCGTTCTTTAGCATTTCGGGTTCTGAGTTCGTCGAGATGTTCGTCGGCCGTGGCGCCGCCAAGGTGCGCGACCTGTTTAAGCAGGCCAAGGAAAAGGCCCCGTGTATCGTCTTTATCGACGAGATCGATACGATCGGCAAAAAGCGTGACGGCGGCGGCTTTAGCGGCAACGACGAGCGCGAGCAGACGCTCAACCAGCTGTTGACCGAGATGGACGGCTTCGATAACCACAAGGGTATCGTCGTCCTCGCTGCCACCAACCGTCCCGACAGCCTTGACCCGGCCCTGCTACGCCCCGGTCGTTTTGACCGCCGCATTCCCGTTGAGCTGCCCGATCTGACCGGCCGCAAGAACATTCTCGAGCTGCATGCCAAGAGCGTGAAGACGCAGCCGCCGATCGACCTGACCGCGATTGCCCGCGCCACGCCCGGTGCCTCGGGCGCTGACCTGGCCAATATCATCAACGAGGGCGCCCTGCGTGCCGTCCGTGAGGGCCGCAAGCGCGCTACGCAGGACGATTTTGAGGAATCGGTGGAGGTCGTCATCGCCGGCCAGCAGCGTAAGTCCACGGTGCTGTCCGACCACGAGAAGCAGGTTGTTTCTTACCACGAGATCGGCCATGCCATCGTTGCCGCCCGCCAGAAGGGCTCTGCACCGGTCACGAAGATCACCATCGTGCCGCGCACGAGCGGTGCTCTGGGCTACACCATGCAGGTCGAGGAGGATGAGCGCTTCCTGACCACGCGCCAGGAGGTCCTGGACAAGCTCGCCGTCTATTGCGGTGGCCGTGCAGCCGAGGAGCTCATCTTTGGTGAGATGACGACCGGCGCCGCCAACGATATCGAGCAGGCCACCAAGCTCGCCCGTAACATGGTGACGCGCTTTGGTATGTCTGATGAGTTTGGCATGATGGCACTCGGTACCGTTCAGAATGCGTACCTTAACCAGGACACGTCGCTCACCTGCGCCCCCGGTACGGCCGAGCGCGTGGACGCGATTGTCGCCAAGCTGATCGAGGATGCGCACGACCGCGCCCTGCAGATCCTGAAGGAGAACAAGTTCAAGCTCCACGAGCTGGCTCGTTATCTGTACAAGAAGGAGACGATCACGGGCGAGGAGTTCATGAATCTCCTCACGCGCGAGAATCCGCTGATGCCAAAGCAGCAGTAATACTGGTTGCGCAGTGTCAATCGCCCCATTTGAGTGTTTATCTCAAATGGGGCGTTTTGCGTGGGGAGAGTTGTATATGAAGATCGTGGTGAGCGCCTGTTTGATGGGCGAGAACTGCAAGTATAACGGGCTCGATAACTACCATCGCGAGCTGGTCGAAGCGTGCGAACGCACAGGGACCGAGGTCCTGTTGGTATGCCCCGAGGTTTTTGGTGGCTTGCCCACACCGCGCGACCCTTCCGAGATCGTGGGCGGTGAGGTTCGCACCCGCGAGGGCATCTCGGTTGATCGCGAATTTCGCCTGGGTGCCCAACGTGCGCTCGATATGTGCGAGCAGGCAGGCGGACCGGAAGAGATAGTCGCGTGCATCCTTCAGGACCGCAGCCCCTCGTGCGGCGCAGGTCGCATCTACGATGGCACCTTTAGCGGTAAGCTCACGGCGGGCAACGGCGTTTTCGTCGATTTGCTCCTGCGCAATGGATACCGTGTGATCCCGGCAAGCGAGTTCGACCCCAGCATGCTGGAGCAATAAAAAACCACCACAAGGGCACTGCTCCCTTGTGGTGGTTTTGGCCTGGGTCTAGAGCGTGTGGCCGTAGGCGTTGGCGGCCTTGATGGCGGCGGCGAATTTTTCGTCGGTGAAGGGCTCCGGGTTGCCTTGCTTCCACTCGTTGGTGGCGTGCGCGTGCTCGCACAGGGCAGGGATATCGGTCTCGGAAAGCCCGACCTGCTCAAGCGTTACGGGCAGCCCCATCTGCTTGTTGAAGTCAGCATAGCGCTTAAGGTTCTCGGTGTCGCCCGTGTAGGCGAACAACACCAGCACGCCCAGGCTCACGACCTCGCCATGCAGGTAGGTGCCCTCACGCGGAATGCTGCAGGTGGCGTTGTAGAACGCGTGCGCCACGCTCGAGTTGTAGTAATAATCGTTCTGGTTGGTCAGGTTCGAGACATAGCCCGTGTTGACAACGATGTCGAGCGCGATCTGCTTGACGGCCTCGCTCGACAGATTCTGGCGCACATCCTCAAGACCCTGCACACCATAGGTAAACAGCGGCTCGGAGCAGGTGTGGGCGAGTGCCAGGCCAAGACCGGCGGTGTGCTCCAAATTACCGGCGCTCGTGGCGTACTCGACCTCGGGCTGCTTGGACAGGGCATCGCCTACACCGGCCCAGAAGTACTCTGCTGGCGCCTCGGCGATGATCTTGGGGTTGATGAAGATGTGCGCGGGGCGGTTGGGGTACGAATAGCCCTCGAGCGAGCCGTCGTCGTTGTAGACAACGGCAATGGCGGTCGCGGCGGAGCAGTTGGAGCAGATCGTCGGCACGGTAAAGACGATCTTCTTGAGCTCGATGGCCGCCGTCTTGACGGTATCGAGCGCCTTGCCGCCGCCGCAAGCAATGAGCACGTCGGCTTCCTGGCAGGCGGGGGAGTTTACGACCTTGGCGATATTGGCACGCGTACTGTTGGTACCGTAGACGCGCGTCTCCAGGACCTCGACATCGGTATCTTCAAGTGCCGCCTCGATTCCCGGCAGCGCCGCAGCCAGGGCTCGCTTGCCGCCAATGATGGCGACCTTGGTCGCTCCGTACTCGGCCAGTGCGGCGGGCAGCTCGGTAAAGCAATCCTCGCCAACGGTATAATCACTCATTCCAATCGTGCGCATGGCAACCTTCTTTCTTTCGATAAAGTGCTTTCAGGTATTTTGCTCCAAGAGAAGGTCCACAGCCGCGAGAAATTTCGAACGTATAAAACCAGTGTTGAGGGTTTTTCGCCGGCGCGGAACGTGCTAGCATACACCGCAGAAGCGTTGATGGGGACGAGTAGTCGGCCATCCGCATGCTACAGAGAGCGGGGAGCGCTGAGAACCCGTGCATGCTACCGATGAAAATCACCCCGGAGCTGCGGTCCCAACGGACGCGCCTCTAGGCACGTCTTAGTAGACATCGCCGAGATGGTCGTCGATACAGACCAGCCGAGTAACGGATGCGAGCGCGCGAATACGCGGGCGAGGGCATCTAAGCTGGGTGGTTAAGCGAAGAGCTTTTGCGGGCGTGCAGCCCGTTTTGTGGCGCTTCGTCCCAGCTTGCAGGGACGGGCGCTTTTTTGGTGCCCAACGGGCGTGCGCGCCCACGACATGAAAGGGGTACCGTGGCAAACGAGTACAAGCAGACGATGAATCTGCCCAAGACCGGTTTTCCCATGCGTGCCGGTCTTTCCAAGTCCGAGCCCAAGCGACTCAAGGACTGGCAGGACAACAAGGTCTACGAGCAGGTTCTGAAGAAGAACGAGGGTCACAAGAAGTTCGTGCTGCACGATGGCCCTCCGTACGCCAACGGCCCGATTCACATCGGCCATGCCATGAACAAGATCTCCAAGGACATGATCAACCGTTACTGGATGATGCAGGGCTATGAGGTTCCCTATGTCCCCGGTTGGGACTGCCACGGCCAGCCGATCGAGCATAAGGTCGAGGAGAAACTCGGCACCGAGAAGTTCAACCAGACCTCCACGGCTAAGATCCGTGAGCTCTGCAACAAGTTCGCTGTCGAGAACATCGAGCTGCAGAAGGCCGGTTTTCGTCGTCTGGGCGTGCTCGGCGACTGGGACAACCCCTACCTGACGCTCTATCACCAGCATGACGCTGCCGACATCGAGGTCTTCAAGGCCATGTTCGATAAGGGTATGATCTATCGCGGTCACAAGCCCGTCCATTGGTGCAAGCACTGCCACACCGCACTCGCTGAGGCCGAGATCGAGTACTCCGACGAGACGAGCCCGTCCATCTTCGTGCGCTTTGAGATGACCTCCAAGCCCGCCGGCCTCGAGAACTTCGACGGCCCGGTTGACTTTATCATCTGGACGACCACGCCGTGGACCATCCCCTCCGACCAGGCCGTTTCTCTCAAGCCCGGCGCCGCCTACGTCGCCGTTGAGCACGACGGCCGCGCCGAGGTCATGCTCGAGGACCTGGCTCCCAAGTGCTGCGAGGAGTTTGGCTGGGAGTACACCCCGGTTGTGGTCGAAGGCAAGCCCTATGTGGTTCCCGCCGAGACCTTCCATCACATTCACTATAAGCAGCCGATCTTTGACGGTGTCGAGGGCGTGGCGCTGCTGGCCGATTACGTCGGTGTCGATGACGGTACCGGTATCGTCCACAACTCGCCCGGCCACGGCGTCGACGACTACTTTGCCTGCCTCAAGGAGGGCATCACCGACATCTGCATGCCGGTCGATGACGACGGCAAGTTCTATACCGGCGAGGAGTTTGGCACCGGTGGCCCCTTCAGCGGTATGGATACCGACGAGGCCAACCCGCACATCATCGAGTTCCTGCGCGAGCGCGGCACCCTGGTCCTCGAGAAGAAGATCACGCACAGCTATCCGCACTGCTGGCGCTGCAAGCACCCGGTGCTCTTCCGTGCTACCGACCAGTGGTTTGTCTCGATGGACAAGACCGGTTTGCGTGAGCAGGCTGGCAAGGAGGTCCGCGAGAACGTCAAGTGGTATCCGGCCCACGCGGCTAACCGCATCGGCGCCATGGTCGAGCAGCGTCCCGACTGGTGCATCAGCCGTCAGCGCAACTGGGGCGTGCCTATCCCCAGCTACACCTGCGCCGACTGCGGCGAGAAGGTCATGAACGACGCCACGCTCGACGCCGTCATCAAGCTCTTCCACGAGAAGGGCTCTGACGCCTGGTTCACCGACGCTCCCGAGAGTTACCTGGGCGAGGCCTGCGTCTGCCCCAAGTGCGGCGGCCATCACCTCAAGGCCGATAAGGACATCCTCGACGTGTGGTGGGATTCCGGCGTCTCCTGGAAGGCCGTCTGCGAGTACCGTCCCGAGCTGGAGTATCCGGCGGATGTGTACCTCGAGGGCTCCGACCAGCACCGCGGTTGGTTCCAGAGTTCGCTGCTCACCTCGGTGGGTGCCAACGGCCATGCTCCGTACAAGGCGGTCGTCTCGCAGGGCTTCACACTCGATGGCCAGGGCCGCAAGATGTCCAAGTCGCTCGGCAATGTCATCGACCCCAATAAGGTCTGCGACGAGATGGGCGCTGACATCATCCGTCTGTGGGTTGCCTCCGTCGACACCAGCTCTGACGTCTCCATCGACCACGAGATTCTCGCTCGTACGTCCGATGCCTACCGTCGTTTCCGCAACACGCTGCGCTTCTTGCTCTCCGAGCTCGAGGGTCAGTTTGAGCCCGAGACCGACGGCGTCGCCTTTGCCGACTTGCTGCCGCTCGACAAGCTCATGGTTGCCCGTCTGACCCAGGTCCAGGCCGAGGTCGACGACGCCTACGCCAGCTACGAGTTCCCGCGCGCCTACCGTGCGCTTTACGACTTCGTGGTCACCGAGCTTTCCAACGTGTACCTCGACGCCCTGAAGGATCGTCTGTACTGCGATAAGCCCGGCTCGCTCGAGCGCCGCAGCGCCCAGACTGTCCTGGCCGAGCTCTTCTCGATGCTCATGCGCGACCTGCAGCCGATCTTGTCCTACACGGTTGACGAGGCCATGGCCTATGCGCCCGCCGGCTGCGTCGATCACCAGAAGTACGCTGCGCTGCTTGATTGGTACAAGTCGCCCATCACGTTCGACGAGGCCAATGAGTTTGAGGGCGTGCTCGAGGCTTCACTTGAGCTCCGTAGTGCCGTGACCAAGGCCCTTGAGGATGCCCGCTCCGCCGGCACCTTCACCAAGAGCCAGCAGGTCCGCGTCAAGGCGGTCGTTCCCGCCGAGATGTACGCGCTGCTGACCGGTGATAAGGCCGTCGACCTGGCCGAGTTCTACATCGTTTCCGATGTTGAGCTAACCCAGGGCGAAGAGCTCTCCGTTGCTATCGAGGCTGCCGAGGGCGAGTGCTGCGACCGTTGCTGGAACTACCGCACCACCGTCGGCGAGTACAACGGCCACGCGCATATTTGCAAGCGCTGCGCCGATGCTTTGTAGGTTACGGCGTTCGTAGAACGCCGTAACCTACCGACGCTGCAAACGCCCCTAAGCGGCAATCTGACGTTCAATTGTCGGTCGCGTACCAAAGTACGCTTCCCTCCTCTTTCACGTCACCTTGCTCGCTTAGGGACGTTTTCGCTGTTGGTGACGATAACGCGGCGTTTCCATTGCTGGAGCTAGAGGCTTTCTTTCGACTTGCGTTTTTAGTCGAAAGCTATTAAGCGACATTCCGTTATTCGGAATGTCGCTTTCGTTTTTAGCTGGTTATTTCGCTTGCGTTGGTGGATATGTCGTGCGTTCTGCGTATGGCAATATAAGATAGTTCTTTGTATTAAACGTAATTCGATGTTCTTGAGGGTAGGGGATTGATTTGGGTCGTGCTGGGGATATGACGCCGCCTTTGCGTTGGCGGTTGGGTGTTGCTGGTGGGGTGGCGCTCGTTGTGCTGCTTGTTGACCAGCTGACCAAGCTTGCGGTTCGTGCCGTGGGCGACGCATTGCATGTGACCGTCATCCCCGGTGTCATCGACTTTATGTTTGTCCGCAATATCGGTGCTGCCTTTAGCATGGGTGAGGGGCATGGCATCGCATTTGCCGTGCTGGCGCTGGCGGTCATTGTCGCTATTGCCGTGTACCTCGTTCGTGCACCCCAGCTCGCCCATCTTGAGGTTGTGGGCATGGCGATGGTTGCGGGCGGTGCTATCGGCAACGCTATCGATCGTTTCGCCTTTGGCTTCGTGACCGATTTTATTGCCACCACCTTCATCGACTTTCCCGTCTTCAATGTGGCCGATATCGGCATTACCGTGGGCGTTGTGCTCGCCCTCTTCGGCTACATGTTCTTGAGTCCCGCCGCTCGTGAGGTCGATGCGACTGCTGAGCTCAATGCCCGTGATGAGGCCCGCGCTAAGCGCAAAGCCAAGCAGCGTGGGGAGCGTGCCCGCAAGATTCGCGAAAGGAATGAGCGTTAATGGCCGACATCCATATTCTTGTTGCCGACGATTGCTCTGGCCAGCGTCTCGACGCCTTTCTGGGTGCCAACGACGGCTGCCCCACGCGCTCTGCCTGCGCGCATCTGATCGAGGGCGGCGCCGTAATCGTGAACGGCGAGACCTGTCTGTCAAAAAAGTATGCCGTACGCGCCGGTGACCGCATCTCGGTCGACCTGCCCGAGCCGCACGATCCCACCGATGTGATTCCCGAGGCCATCCCGCTCGATATTCGCTATGAGGACGACTATCTCATTGTGCTCTCCAAGCAGCGCGGGCTGGTGTGCCATCCCGCCCATGGCCACGAGAGCGGCACCCTTGCGAACGCTCTGGTCTACCACTGCGGCATCGACCATCTTGGTACCGTACAGGGTGAGGACCGCCCCGGGATCGTGCATCGTTTGGATCGCGATACCTCGGGTCTCATGCTTGCGGCAAAGGACGACGACACGCAGCGCGCGCTTCAAAATCTCATTCGCACGCGTACGCTCGACCGCCGCTATATCACGCTTGTCCACGGGCACATCGCCATGGACGAGGGCACCATCAATACCGGTATCGCCCGTTCTACGCGCGACCGCGTCAAGATGGCGGTTTCGGACGACTCCTTTGCCCGTCAGGCCATTACGACCTTTAAAGTCCTCGAGCGCTTTGATTCCACGCGCTTTGACGATGGTTATACGCTCGTTGAGTGCCATCTGTTTACCGGTCGCACGCACCAGATTCGCGTGCATATGCGTCATATCAACCACGCCTGCGTGGGCGATCCACTCTACGGCAAGTGCGATGCGCGCGCCGACCAGGGCCTGACCAGGCAGTTCCTTCATTCCTGGCGCGTGGCGTTCGACCATCCCGTGACGGGGGAGCGCATTGAGTGCCGCGACGAGTTGCCGTGGGATCTCGCTGCGGTTCTCGACGATCTGGCTCCGCGCTCGCTCGGTCGCACGGCCGTTGGAGATGAAATTGTTCCGCAGCTCGGTCTTCTCGAAGCCTAGCCAGTATTAGGTGGTTTCTTGAACTCGGTAAGCCTGCGGTAAGATATACGGTTGTTTACGTAACGCGTTGCTGGGAGCCTGCATGCTCGCCTTTTTACAAACCAACACACCCATCGTGATCTTCAACCAGATTGTCGTCACGCTGCTCACGGTCTGTTTTCTGTACCAGGTGGTCTTCTTTGTCATTGGCGCTCTTCGTGGTGAGGTCGCGCCCCCTAAGGCCAAAAAGCTCCATCGTTATGCCTTCTTTATCGCGGCGCATAACGAGGAGGCCGTGATCGCCAACCTTGTTCGCTCCATCAAGGATCAGGATTATCCGTCCGAGCTTATCGAGGTCTTCGTGGTCGCCGATGCCTGCACCGACAACACGGCGCAGCTCGCGCGCGAGGCGGGTGCCATCGTTTATGAGCGCAACGACCTGGCCCGCAAGGGTAAGAGCTGGGTCATGGACTTTGGTTTTGATCGCATTCTTAACGAGTATCCCGACACGTTCGAGGGCTACTTTATCTTCGATGCCGATAACGTTATCTCCCGCGATTACGTGTCCAAGATGAACGATGCCTTTGACCAGGGATTCCATGTGGTCACGAGCTATCGCAACTCCAAGAACTTTGGCAGCTCGTGGATCTCGGCAGCTAATGCCACGTGGTATCTACGCGAGGCGCGCTTCCTCAACAACGCGCGTAATATCTGCAAGACGTCCTGCGCTGTTTCGGGTTCGGGCTACCTCATCTCCGCCAGCGTTATCGAGGGCATGCACGGTTGGCAGTTTCACACGCTGACCGAGGACATTCAGTTCACCACGTTCTGCGCCATTCACGGCATTCGCATTGGCTATGCGCCGGCGGAGTTCTTTGACGAACAACCCGTGACGTTTAAGGCGTCCTGGAAACAGCGCATGCGTTGGACCAAGGGCTTCTACCAGGTGTTCTTTACTTACGGTAAGCACCTGGTCAAGTCGACCTTCCGCTACCATCGCTTTGCCGCCTACGACATGTTCATGACGATCGCCCCGGGTATGCTGCTGTCGCTCATCTCGATGCTCGCCAATGCGACGTTCCTGATCGTGGGTGGACTCTCGCACGGCTTTTTGGCTACCGAAGTCGAGATGCAGGCCTGTGCCGCGTCGCTCATTATGACCTTCGCCATGATGTACCAGACCTTCTTTATCCTGGCGCTGCTCACGACTATCTTTGAGTACAAGCATATTCACTGCGCGCAAAAGTGGCGTCTGGTGACTAACCTGTTTACCTTCCCGATCTTTATGTTCAGCTATATCCCTATCACGGTGGCCGCGCTGTTCCTGAAGGTCGACTGGGTTCCTACCCAGCATGCCGTAAACGTCACCCTCGACGAGGTCATGCAAGGCGCCAAATAACCACCACCAAAACCACCGCAAAGGGGACAGGCACCTTTGTGGTGGTTTTTGCTTTTGCGATGCAGCTCGAGGAGGCGTCCGATGGTCTATATCCCGTTTTGGATTTGCATCTTTGCCGGCGTGGCAATTGATGCCCGAGAGCGACGGTTTCCCAATGGGCTTGCCGGCGCATGTGCCGTGGCGGCGTTGGCGGGTGTTTGGCTCGACCTCGGTTTGAACACTGCGCTTGACCACGCGGGTCTTGCCGTCATTGTGTATCTTGCTCTCGTGCTGACTGAGTCCCTCTGGCGTCGTCTTCGCCAAATCCCGGGCATCGGCATGGGGGATGCCAAGGCGCTCTTCGCGCTTTGCACGCTCGACCCTATGGGTGGCATCGTGGCATTTGCCGTCGCACTCCTGGCCCTGGCCCTTTCCTGCCTCTTCACAAAATCGCGCTCCCTGCCATTGCTCCCGTTTTTAGTGCCGATTTTTGCCATAATCGAGGTCGTGGGCTGCACTTTGTAACCGATTGCGCATCCTTCTTAAGGAGCATGCCATGGAATCTAATCAAGAAACGGCCGTCATTAAGGCGCGCATGGACCGTATTCCCTCGGCGTTGTCGCCCGAGCTTGTCGAGCGCATTGCCGCCGATCGTGCTTCGGGCTATGTCAACCCGTATCGTTGCAACGATGATCAGGTCATTCGTCGTATTGATCGCGCCGCCGACAAAGGCACGCTTATGCGTCCGGCGTTTATGCGCGATACCGAAAAGATACTTCATCTTCCGGCGTACACCCGTTATGCAGGTAAAACGCAGGTCTTTAGCTTCCGTAGCAATGACGATCTGTCACGCCGCGGTTTGCATGTGCAGCTTGTCTCGCGCATTGCGCGCGATATCGGTCGCGCCCTGGGGCTCAATTGCGATCTGATCGAGGCGATTGGCCTGGGCCACGACTTGGGACACACGCCTTTCGGCCATTCCGGCGAGCGCTTCCTCAACGATATCTATCACGAGCGTACGGGGCGTTATTTTTTCCATAACGTGCAGTCGGTCCGCGTGCTCGACGCGTTGTATGGCCGCAACGTGTCGCTCCAGACGCTCGACGGCGTGCTATGCCATAACGGCGAGTACGAGCAGCGTGTGTTTGAGCTCTCGGACATGGGCTCCTTTGACCAGTTTGACCAGACGGTTGAGGATTGCATTGCCACGGGCTATAGCGCAATTGAGCATCTGCGTCCCATGACGCTCGAGGGCTGCGTCGTTCGCATCTCGGATATTCTTGCCTACGTCGGTCGTGACCGTCAGGATGCGATCGCGGCGGGCCTGCTTTCGCCCGACGCCTTTGATGATGGCCGGGGCGGTGCCTACAACAGTTGGATCCTCACGCATGCCTCCATCGATATCGTTGAGCACAGCTATGGTAGGCCGCGCATCGAGATGAGCGAGGACCTGTTTGAGGAAATTCGCCGAGCCAAGCGCGAGAACTACGAGAAGATCTATAGCAAGGGCGGTATCGAAGGCGATTCCGAGGCGGAGCTGCGCGAGGCGTTCGTAAAGCTCTACGACCGTTGCCTGCGGGATCTAAACAGTGGCGACGAGTCCTCTTACATCTTTAAGCACCATATTTCGCGCATTGAGCAGCAGCTTTCCTACTATGATCGCACCTATGCCTGGCAGGACGACAAGGATCAAGCCGTGGTGGATTATATCGCGAGCATGACAGACGGTTATTTCTGCGAGCTGACGAGCAAGCTGTTCCCTGGTCTGGAGTTTCCGCACCGTACCTATATTAACGAACGGTAGTTCGTATTAATTCGGTATACTGTTAGTGGAAAACGTTTTTGATTGATACACGGGATGGCTATGGACGACCTTTTTTCTGCTTCGACGCGTGAGCGTTCCTTTAAAAATGCGCCGCTTGCTGTGCGCATGCGCCCCAATTCGCTCGACGAGTATGTGGGCCAGCAAAAGGCCGTCGGTAAGGGCTCATGGTTGCGTGCCGCGATCGAGCACGACGTGCTTTCGAGCGTGATTCTGTACGGGCCGGCCGGTACGGGTAAGACGACGCTGGCCCACATTATCGCCAACCATACCAAGAGCGAGTTTGTCGAGGTCAGCGCTGTGACGGGCACCGTGAAGGACTTGCGCCGCGTGATTGACGAGGCCAAGACGCGCCTGAATACCTACGACCGCCGCACTATTCTATTCATCGATGAGATTCACCGCTTCTCTAAGTCGCAGCAGGATGCCCTGCTGCATGCAGTTGAGAACCGTACCGTCATTATGATTGGCGCTACGACAGAGAACCCGTACTTCGAGGTCAACTCGGCACTGCTCTCACGTGGTCGCGTCGTGGAGCTTGAGCATCTGAAGGATGAGGATATCGCCACGCTTATTGAACGTGCGCTTGAGGCACCCCAGGGCTTGAACGGTAGGTTCTCGGCCGATGAGGATACGGTCAAGACCATTTGCACGCTGGCAGCGGGTGACGCTCGCTCGGCGCTCACGACGCTCGAGCTTGCGAGCGAGATTGCCGTCACGCGTCCCGATACCGAGGGAACGCCAGCGCCTGCGGCGGGGGAGCGCTATCCCATCACCGTGGATGACGTGAAGATCGCCAACCCGCGTCGCGGCTTTACGTATGACAAAAACGGCGACATGCACTACGACATCATCAGTGCGTTCATCAAGTCCATGCGCGGTAGCGACCCCGATGCCACGATCTATTGGCTCGCGCGCATGATCGATGCTGGGGAGGATCCTAAGTTTATCGCTCGCCGCATTATGATTCACGCTTCTGAGGATGTTGGCAACGCCGACCCGCAGGCGCTTTTGGTGGCGCATGCCGCGTTTAAGTCTGCCGAGGTCATTGGCTATCCCGAGTGCCGCATTAACCTGGCTCAGGCTGCACTCTATGTGTGCTTGGCGCCAAAATCCAACGCGTGTGAGGCTTCGATCGATGCGGCGCTGGCCGATATCCATTCTAGTGGGCTTCGCGAGGTGCCGAGTTATCTGCGCGATCGCCATCGCCCGGGCAGCGATGAATAGGG
>CAUAEH010000051.1 GCA_958427975.1 uncultured Collinsella sp.
CATCCTCAAGGACGCCACGGGCGGTGCAATCTCCATGCCGATCTCGGGTGCCGGCGGTTCCAGCTCTCAGTATCAGGATTGGATGCACTATGTGCTTCCGACCATTACGCTGGCTTCGGTTTCGACCGCTTATGCTGCGCGCATTATGCGCTCGCAGCTGCTTGACGTCATGAACCAGGATTACATCCGTACGGCAAAGGCCAAGGGTCTCTCCAATCGTGCGATCATCGTCAAGCATGCGCTTAAGAATGCACTCATCCCCGTCGTTACCTATATTGGTGTCGACTTTGGCGGCATGCTTTCGGGCGCCATCCTGACCGAGACGGTCTTTAACTGGCCCGGTATCGGCTATGAGGTCTATCGCGCCATTAGCATGCGTGACTGGCCCATCGTTATGGGCGGCGTTACGCTCATCGTTGTCGTCGTCATGGTGATCAACCTGCTCGTCGACATTAGCTATGCATTCCTCGACCCGCGCATCCGCCTTGGCGGTCCGTCGGATAAGGCCTAAGGGAGGTACGTCTCATGCAGGAAACTGATTCTCAGTCTCAGGAGCAGGCTACCGCCACCAAGGCCGCATCTGCTCCCGCCAAGTCCCGCACGCTGTGGGGCGACGCTTTTAAGCGTCTTCGTAAGAACAAGCTCGCCGTTATCGGTGTCTGCTGGATCATCATCGTCGTTGTGGTTGCCCTGACTGCAGATCTGTGGGCTAAGCCCTGGCTCGGTTCCCCGACGGCTTCCGACTCGACCACTATGGCCGAGACGTCGCTGTTGGCTCCGTGTGCAGAGCACCCGTTTGGCACCGACGCCCTTGGTCGCGACATTCTCGTCCGCGTTATCTACGGTGCGCGCGTTTCGCTGTCCGTTGGAATTATGGCCACCGCGATCTCCACGCTAATTGGTCTGGTCATGGGTGCTCTGGCCGGTTTCTACGGCGGCATCTGGGATACGATCATCATGCGCTGTGCGGACATCTTCCTGGCGTTCCCGTACGTGCTGTTCGTTGTCGCCATGATCGCCGTTATCGGCCGTGGCCTTCAGAACGTCTTTATCGCCATCGGTATTCTCGGCTGGCCTTCGATTGCGCGCGTCTTCCGATCCGCGATCCTGACGGTCAAGGAAAATGACTATGTTGATGCTGCGCGCGCGATGGGTGCATCCGATGCTCGTATCGTCGTACGTCACATCTTCCCGAACTCCGTCGCCTCCATCGTGGTCTACGCGACCATGAACATTGGTGGCGCCATTCTGACCGAGTCCGCTCTGTCCTTCCTCGGCATGGGCGTTATTCCGCCTACGCCTTCGTGGGGCTCCATGATTCAGGACGGTCAGCAGTATCTTCTGACCGCTCCCTGGATGATGATCATGCCCGGTCTGGCAATTCTCTCGACGGTGCTCGCCTTCACCCTGCTGGGTGACGGTCTGCGCGACGCCCTCGACGTCAAGATGAAGGACGCATAAGGATGAAGAAGAACAAGAACTATGTGGACCTGAAGGACCAGCCGGTTCCTGAGGGCCAGCATCTGCTCGAGGTCGATGACCTTAAGATGTATTTCCACACCGAGGATGGTGTTGTTCGCGCTGTCGACGGTGTCTCCTACACGCTCGATCGCGGCGAGACCCTGGGCGTCGTCGGTGAGTCCGGCTCCGGTAAGTCCGTGACCGCCATGACCATCATGGGCCTCATCTCGATGCCTCCGGGAAAGATCGAGGGCGGTGACGTTCGCTATCGCGGCCGCTCCATCCTCGAAATGACCGAGGAAGAGATGCAGCACATTCGCGGCAACGATATCGCGATGATCTTCCAGGATCCTATGACCTCCTTGAACCCGGTCTATAAGATCGGCAAGCAGGTGGGCGAGGGTCTTCGTCTGCACCGTGGCTACTCCAAGCAGGAGGCGCTCAAGCGTGCCACCGAGCTTTTGGACCTCGTGGGTATCCCCGAGCCCGAGAAGCGCGTCAATGAGTATCCGCACCAGTTCTCTGGCGGTATGCGTCAGCGAGTCATGATCGCTATGGCTCTTGCCTGCGATCCCGATATCCTGATTGCCGACGAGCCCACGACGGCTCTGGACGTTACCATTCAGGCTCAGATTATCGAGCTCATGCAGGAAATGCAGGAGAAGAACGGCAACGCCATCATCATGATTACCCATGACCTGGGCGTCGTTGCCGATATGGCTGATAAGATCATGGTTATGTACGCCGGCCGTCCCGTCGAGTTCGGTACTGCTGAGGAAATCTTCTACGAGAGTCGCCACCCCTACACCTGGGGCCTTATCCGCTCCATCCCGGAGCAGGCCATCGAAGAGAAGAAGCCGCTTACGCCGATTCACGGCAACCCGCCTTCGCTCATGAACCTGCCTGAGGGCTGCGTCTTCTCTCCTCGTTGTCCCTATGCGACGGACAAGTGCCGCAAGCAGCGCCCCGAGCGCGTTGTCACCGAGTCTGGTCATTACTCTGCGTGCCACTACTCCGGTGACCCCGAGTTCCTCAAGAACGCTCCTGAGACGTCCCGTACGCGCAAGGATTCCAAGAAGGGAGGCGAGGCGTAATGGCAGATACCAACGAGCGTACTCCGCTGCTGAAGGTCGAGCACCTCTCTAAGGAGTTCCCCGCTGAGTCCGGCATGTTCGCCAAGCGCTTCTCCAAGCGTGTTGTCTCTGCAGTAAATGACATTTCGTTCGAGATTTATCCGGGCGAGACCTTTGGTCTGGTTGGTGAGTCTGGTTGCGGTAAGTCCACGACGGGTCGCACCATCATGCGCCTGACCAAGCCGACCGCCGGTAAGGTGTTCTTCCAGGGTAAAGACGTTGCCGAGATGAGCAAGCATGAGATCAAGGACATGCGTCGCGAGATGCAGTTCATCTTCCAGGATCCCTATGCTTCGCTCAATCCCCGTATGACCATCGGCGAGATTGTCTCCGAGCCCATGACCATTCATGGCGTGGGTACCAAGGAGGAGCGTATCGAGCGCGTCCGCGAGCTGCTGGACGTCGTCGGTCTGAATCCCGAGCACATCAACCGTTATCCGCACGAGTTCTCGGGCGGCCAGCGCCAGCGTGTCGGCATCGCCCGCGCGTTCGCTCTGAAGCCCAAGCTGATTATCTGCGACGAGCCGGTTTCCGCTCTGGATGTGTCCATTCAGGCTCAGGTTTTGAACCTGCTTAAGGAACTGCAGGACAAGTTCGGTACCGCGTATCTGTTTATCGCTCACGACCTGTCTGTCGTGCAGCACATCTCCGATCGCGTTGCCGTTATGTATCTGGGTAAGATGGTCGAGGTTTCGGACTGGAAGACACTCTACAGCGAGCCTCACCATCCGTACACGCAGTCGCTGCTGTCTGCCGTGCCGGTTCCCGATCCTGATATCCAGAAGACCCGCAAGCGCATCATCCTCGCCGGCGATCCGCCGTCGCCGCTGGATCCGCCGACCGGCTGCCGTTTCCACACGCGCTGCCCGATCGCGCAGGGCATCTGCTCCGAGAAGCTTCCCGAGTTTAAGGAAGTTGCCCCGGGCCACTGCTGCGCGTGCCACTTCGCGGAGCCGTTCCCGATCAAGGAATCGCACATCGACCTGTAGTCGGTTGTTATTGTCCGGGCCCGCCCTGAAGTTACTTTTCAGAACGTCCTCGGACATGCAAGAAACCCCCGCTGCGCACTTCGTGCGGCGGGGGTTTCTTGCGTCCTGCGGAGTGTTCTGAAAAATAACTTCAGGGCGGGCCCTGGGGTAACTCGGCAGGGAGAGTGCGATTCCCTGATCGCTCACTTAATTTAATAAGAAATTGAGGGAGGCCGGAGCTTTGGCTCCGGCCTCCCCATATAAGGGCTCGGCAAAGCCGAGCCACCAAATATATATCAGCCCCAGAACATGTTTGAGAACTGTGTCCGGAGTACATACTCCTAGGGCCGGAATGAGGTTGCTTTCCAACGCATTCCGCAGGGGGCGGCATTATTTTGTAGCGCGAAGCGCGGAGCAAAATAATGCCGCATGCCCGAGGACGCGTTGGAAAGCAACCTCATTCCGGCCCGAACAGGTCAGTTTACCTGCGCATTTACAAATTCGTAAACTTTTTTGAAAAAAGTGCTTGCACAGTTCTCGAATCATAGGTTATTATCTTCCTCGTTGAACGCGCGGGTCCGACAAAACGAACCGTGAATCAACAACATAGCATGTCGGAGTGGCGGAATTGGCAGACGCGCTAGCTTGAGGTGCTAGTGACCGCTTTTTGGTCATGCGGGTTCAAGTCCCGCCTCCGACACCATCGCATTTGAGAAGCCTCTTCGGAGGCTTTTTTGTTACCGATAGACGGTGGGGTCCACGATGGAAACGCTTGAACGCAACGAGTGGGCAGACGTTGCCCAACTAGTCGAGATCACGAGCGATGCTGTCATCATCTGCGAGCTCGACGGAACCATTCTGCATGTGAATAATCGCTTACTTGGTTTGATGTGCGAGGAACGCGCCGACGTCATCGGTGGAGATGTTAAAGACGTCCTGTACTCGTCCGCTTTTGAACGTGCGACGGAACATCGTCTGCCATTTGAAACTGATGGCTCCGAGAACGAACTGATGCTCAAGTTGAGTGACGGCTCCTTTATCCCCGTCTTGGTTCGTGCGGGCTCCGTAACGCCTCCACGCATCTTTGGGCGCCGCGCGCCACGTGTCCTGGTGGCGCTCCATAGCATCGAAGAACAGTATTCGCACGACCGTCAGCTCAAGCGTGCTCTTTCGGAGCTTAGAGTGGCGAACAAGCGCCTCTCTGGCACGCTCTCGGTCATTATGAGTACCGTGGGCTCCGATGAGCTGCCCAGCCTACTTGATACCGTTTTGAACCAGCTTGTAGGAACGCTCGATGCTTCGGGTGCCGCTATCTATTTTTCTGAGAGCGGCGGTTTTAAACTTCGCGGTGTTTCCAAGGAGCTGTACGACAGCTACCTGCCTGAGTTTTTGCCGTATGGCGCTGGCATTCCGACGTATGTTCTTCGTGAGTCGCGTGCCTGTCGCTTGTCGATTCAACAGGACCTTGAGGGTGATAAGGCGGCCTCCGGTATGTTTATGGACTTGGACAATCGTTCTAAGCACCTGTTGCGCATGCAGGATATGCCTCCGTACCGCAGCGAGATCTGTCTTCCCGTTTTTTACGGTACGCAGATTCTTGGCGTGCTGGAAGTTGGTTGGAAACGCCCTCAAGCACCGCTCGCCTATGACGTTAATGTACTCGAGGTCATTTGCGATTACCTGTCTATCCAGCTGGTCGGCATGGCATCGAGCCTTCGCTCCCGTCGCACGGCCGAGCTTGGCCGCTCGCTCAATGTCTTGCGTGATGAGTTGTTTACCTTTCTAGACGATTCCGCCGCGGCTACCCAGGCGGTATCGTCCGAGATCTGCAATATGCTTAACTGCCATTTTTGCCCTGTTGAGTATGACGCCAGTCTGGATTCCTACGTCATAGATTTTGAAGGCGGCAGTCGCGTTGCTTTGCCGGACGATCCCGAGAAGCTTTTCTTTTCCACGACGGCGCCAGCGGCACGTCTGGGGGCTGGACCTGATGGCTTTGAGGCATCTGTTTTGGGAGGTACGAGTGCCGAGGACCTTAAACACGTCCGTATAACTCGCGTTGACGAATCGATGCCTATGGGAGGTTGGCTTAGGGCGCATGGTCTGCCTTGTCAAGGTCTCTACGTCGACTCCGGCATCGAGGCGGGGCGCCCGCGCTCTGAGGGTGATGGCAAGCACAGTAACGACGCGATTGTTCCTGCTTCTGTTGCGAAGAGCCCGACGACGCGCGCACTGCTGCTTCGTGATGGCAGCCAAGAGCCGATTGATGATCTTGAATATGACTACCTGGTGCACTTGGCGCATGACTTTGAACTGATCTACGAAGGCGAATCTCAAAAGCGCGAGGAGCGCCATATTGCTCAGACCCTTCAGATTGGCATGAGAAATTCCCTGGGGGATGTTCCGGGTATCGCAACCGATTCGGTGTACCTGTCGGCCACGAACTCGGCGTTGGTCGGCGGCGATTTCTATACGCTCATCCGTCTTCCCGACGACTGCGCCGTCATGATTCTGGGCGATGTGTCTGGCAAAGGCATTGAGGCTGCATCGATGTCTGCGCTCGCCAAGACGGCCCTGACGGCATATGCCTGGGAGGGCGCTGGACCGGCCCGCATGGCACGCTCCCTTAACAGCATGCTCATGGGCTTCTCGAGGGTCGAGACGTTCGTGACGGTCTTTATCGCCAAGATTGACCTTAAAGCCGGACGCGCAACGTATTGTTCGGCGGGCCATCCTCCGACCATGGTCATTAGGCCAGAGTCGATGCCGCTGGGTGGCGGCGAGGCCCGTGGAGGAGAGGTCGAGCTGCTTGGATGCCAATCGGGCGTAATCGGTGCCTTTGAGAGCATGGTGTACGAGACAGGCGTGTTTACGTTCGCTCCTGGCGACATGCTCTTCATGTATACGGACGGAACGATTGAGGCCCGCGACCGCACCGGAGCGTTCTTTGGCGAGCAGCGCCTTCGTGACCTTCTGCTCTCTGTCTCGGGTGAGGGCGTATCGGGAATCTGCGGCAAGGTCTTGGGCGAGCTTGACCGATTTACCGAATCGGCGCTGGACGATGACATTGCATTGGTGTCCCTTGAGTTTTTACGGGGCCGGTCCTAAACAGCGACGCTGGGCGCGTCGAATCCGCACGGTTGCGGAAACGCATGCATCGAACAAGCTCTTTTGGGGAACCATGGTCGTATGAATGAGTGGAATGACATAGCGGTTTTGACGCCACCAGGCGATATCGACATCGCCACGGTGCCTGCGCTGCGTCGGCGGTTGGATGCTTTGATTGGCCGCGGCGTGCGTCGTGTCGTCATCAACTGTCAGGCTGTTAGCTTTATCGATTCGACGGGCTTGGCATTCCTGCTTACGCGCGCTCGTGAGCTCATGAGGCGAGAAGGCCTGCTTTCGCTCGTCAATGCATCAGGTGAAGTTGTTCGCTATTTGGAGATTGCTCGTCTTGTCGATATCCTTCATGTCGCGGGGCCGGCACGGGAGTCTATTCCCGCCATTCCGGTGGGGGAGCTGCCTCGCTGGAGTAAGAGCGTCGAGGTCCGTCAGGGTATCGAGAATCTTCCATACTACCGACATCGCATCGCCGAACTCCTTGAATCGCTCCCGTTGCGCCGTGACGAGCGCTACGATGTCGCATTGGCGTCGGGGGAGGCGCTGGGTAATGCCTATGACCATGCGGGCGGTATCGGGTGCGTCCTGACGGTTCAGGCCTATGGCGATCGCGTTGTGGTTGAGGTGCTTGATCGAGGTGCCGGCTATTCTATCGATGAAACGAGCGAACCGGTCGCATCCGAGGAACGCGGCCGTGGCATCAAGCTTATGCGTATGCTCGTCGATAACGTGGAGGTTGCTCGTCGTACGGACGGCGCCGGCACGCGCGTGCAGATGGTGAAGCTGTTTAGCGGAGCACTGGAATCGTGTGCCTAGCCAATCGCTTTAGCGCGTTTAGCTACTAAGAACATGCGGCAGACAAGTTTTTTGAAAAAAGTACTTGCGTCTTTTGGACAACTCGCGTAAATTAATAACCCGCAAGCGGACATGGCTCAGTTGGTAGAGCACAACCTTGCCAAGGTTGGGGTCGCGGGTTCGAGCCCCGTTGTCCGCTCCATTGCATTTCCGGACCGTTTAGGCGGTCCTTTTTCGGCGAAGTGGCCAAGTGGTAAGGCAGAGGCCTGCAAAGCCTTTACCCCCGGTTCGAATCCGGGCTTCGCCTCCAGGCAACATCCGGGCGCTCCGGCGCCCGTTTTGTTTTACATATGCGGACATGGCTCAGTTGGTAGAGCACAACCTTGCCAAGGTTGGGGTCGCGGGTTCGAGCCCCGTTGTCCGCTCCAAACGCAACAGCCCGACTACTACGATAGCCGGGCTTTTTTTGTACCTATCTCCTAGGCTCGAACCTGAGAGGGGGCGAGCGTTTTGGGTCGTGGCTGTGGCGTTGTTTGTCGCGAACGTCAGCTTTGGGCGTATCATCGTGGGCATCTCGCATAACCTCGTTGCAAGGGAGATACGCCCCATGGCTACAGAAAAGTCCTCTTCGCGCTCATGGATGTCCGATGCCGCGATCTATCAGATCTACCCGCGCTCGTTTAAGGATTCGACTGGTTCGGGTCTGGGCGATATCGCGGGCATTACCCAGCAGATGGACTATCTTGAGCGGCTGGGTATCGAGGCCATCTGGCTGAGCCCGTTTTACCCATCGCCTCTTGTCGATGGCGGCTATGATGTGGCGGACTACTGCGATGTCGACCCGCGTCTCGGCTCGCTTGACGACTTCGATGACATGATCGCTGCGGCTCACGCGCGCGGCATCAAGGTCATCGTCGACATCGTGCCCAACCATTCATCCAACCAGCACCCCTGGTTCAAAGCCGCTCTTGCCGCCGGCCCCGGATCGCCCGAGCGCGCCCGTTATATCTTCCGCGATGGTCGCGGCGAGCATGGCGAGCTGCCTCCCACCAATTGGAATGCCAACTTTGGCGGCCCCGCATGGACGCGTGTTGCGGACGGTCAGTGGTATCTGCACATGTTTACGCCCGAGCAACCGGACTTTGACTGGTCATGCCCCGAGGTTCATGCGCTCTTTTGCGACGTCCTGGCGTTTTGGAGCGATCGAGGCGTCGACGGCTTTCGCATTGATGTGGCGCAGGGTCTCGCCAAGGATTTCGACCGCGATGACCTCGACCGGTGGCATCTCGCCGAGGGCGATGACATGGTTGACGACGGCACCCATCCGCTGTGGGACCGCAATGAGGTCCACGAGATCTATCGCGAGTGGCGCCGCGTGTTCGACCGCTATAATCCGCCGCGCAGTGCCGTTGCCGAGGCGTGGGTGCTGCCCGAGCGCCAGTATCTCTATGCGCGTCCCAGCGAGCTTGGCCAGACATTCAACTTTGAGTTTGCCAAGGCCACTTGGACCTATGATGACATGCACACTGCAATCGAGAAGGGCTTGAAGGCAGCCGTCGAATCCGATTCCGCCTCGACCTGGGTACTCTCCAACCACGACGTGCCGCGCGTGGCGACACGCTATGCCCTGCCGCAAATCAAGGCGACGCGCTACCACCAGATTGCGCTCGACTGGCTCTTACGCGACGGGTCGTCTTATGACGAGGACCGTGAACTCGGCGAGCGCCGCGCGCGGGCGGCCCTTTTGCTTGAACTGGCGCTTCCGGGCTCGGCATACGTGTATCAGGGTGAGGAGCTCGGCCTTTTTGAGGTGGCTGACATCCCGTGGGCTGCACTCGAAGATCCTACTGCGACCAATACGCGCGGACCGAAGCGTGAGAAGGGGCGCGACGGCTGCCGTGTGCCCCTGCCGTGGGTGGCGGCGGACGATCCCGCGCAGGGCGGATCGTTTGGGTTTTCGCCGGCGGACGCCGATGCGGCGCCCCATCTGCCGCAACCTGCATGGTTTTCCGATTACGCTGCCGATAGGGAAGAAGCGGACCCGACATCGATGCTTGCGCTCTATCGTGACGCCCTCTGGCTTCGGCGCAAGCTGCGCGGCTGCGCCAACGATCTTGCGTGGCTCGATCTTGACGGGCGCACCGGTCTTGCGGATGGTGCCGAGGGCGCCGAGGGCGGCGTTATCGCCTATCGCCGCGACAACGGCTGGGCGTGTGTGACGAACTTCGGCGCAGCACCCGTGGAGCTGCCGGCGGGCAGGGTCCTGCTCACCTCATCACCGCTTGCAGACGGCAGGCTCGCGCAGGACAGCTCTGCCTGGATCATGCTCGGTGAGATGTAGGGGTCTCTTGCGGCGAGATTGCGTTTGCCCGCGCCTTCCGTGGTGGCTGATGTCTTCGCGAGGTTCGCGAGGGCGTTGCAAAACTTTTTTAAAAAAGTTCTTGCATAGGATGCGGGCATCACGTAAGATTAATCCTCGTAAGCGGACATGGCTCAGTTGGTAGAGCACAACCTTGCCAAGGTTGGGGTCGCGGGTTCGAGCCCCGTTGTCCGCTCCATTTGGGCGTTTAGCTCAGGGGGAGAGCGCTTCCCTGACACGGAAGAGGTCAGAAGTTCAAATCTTCTAACGCCCACCAAATGTTCGCAGCTCAGAGGCTATGTCCTCTGGGCTGTTTTGTTTTGCTACCAAGCACGCCGTCAAATATGCCACCAAATATTGATCCAAGGTCCCCGTAGAGGTGCCGGCAGATTGCATACGTTCTGGCCGACCGTGACCGCAACATGTTGGTCAAGCATAATCTTTTGGATTCTTTTGGCGTGAGCGGCTTGGTTTTGGTAGGATTTGTCGGCGGCTTGACTAAGGGGGTTTTATAACTGCCATGCAGGTAGCCGTGTTGGTAACGTTTTACCGACTTGCCAAGAACCCCTCATAATTAATGCGTCTGCAAAATGACTAATTGCTTTGACCTGCTGAAACACTATATGTTGTGTTTGACCTAAAAAAAGAATACAGGATATAGATGCGTCTTTGTCGTATGATAGATGGCGGACAGAGAACGAAGACCTTAACTGCCTCTTTTGAACGTGTCCTTGAGCCGCTTGATCGGCTCCAGGGAATGTCCGCATGGAGGCTTATGGTTTATCGAGAACACAGATTGCGCGACGGCGCCGCAAGACAGGGGCAAGCCCTGCCGGGTATCGTTTGGCTCTGAAGCGCGATGAGGCTACGATGCGAAAGAGGCAAGAGGATGAAGATCATCAAGCGCAGCGGCACCGAGGTTGTCTTTGACATCGATAAGATCGTCAATGCCATCCGCGCCGCAAACTTGGAGGTCGAGGAGAGCTCTCGTCTTACCGACCGCCAGGTGGTTTACGCGGCGCAAAACGTCGCCGAGGCATGCGAGAACGCGGGCCACACCGTGTCGGTCGAGGAGATTCAGGATCTGGTCGAGGACGAGATCATGCGTCTCGACTGCTACGAGGTCGCTCGCCATTACATCATCTATCGCTATGTTCAGAGCCTGAAGCGCCAGAAGAACACGACCGACGACAAGATTCTGTCGCTGATTGAGTGCAACAACGAAGAGGTCAAGCAGGAGAACTCCAACAAGAACCCGACCGTCAATTCCGTTCAGCGTGACTACATGGCCGGCGAGATCTCCAAGGACCTGACCCAGCGTGTGCTGCTGCCCCAGGAGATTGTGGATGCTCACAATGAGGGTCTGATTCACTTCCATGATTCGGACTACTTTGCCCAGCACATGCATAACTGCGACCTGGTGAACCTGGAGGATATGCTCCAGAACGGTACTGTTATTTCGGGCACGCTGATCGAGAAGCCGCACAGCTTCTCGACTGCCTGCAACATCGCGACGCAGATCATCGCTCAGGTTGCTTCCTCCCAGTACGGTGGCCAGTCGATTTCGCTGACCCATCTTGCCCCGTTCGTCGAGGTGAGCCGTCAAAAGATTCGCGGCGAGGTCGCCCGCGAGCTCGAGGAGCTCGGCGTTTCCGCATCTCCCGAAAAGGTCCGCGAGGTTGTTGAGGACCGCCTGCGTGACGAGATCCGCCGCGGCGTTCAGACGATTCAGTATCAGGTCGTGACCCTTATGACCACGAATGGCCAGGCGCCGTTCGTGACGGTCTTTATGTATCTCAATGAGGCCCGTACGCCCCAGGAGAAGCACGACCTTGCCATGATCGTGGAGGAGACGCTTCGTCAGCGCTATGAGGGCGTTAAGAACGAAGCCGGCGTGTGGATCACCCCGGCGTTCCCCAAGCTCATCTACGTGCTCGAGGACGATAACGTTCACGAGGATTCCCCGTACTTCTACCTGACTCAGCTGGCTGCGAAGTGCACCGCCAAGCGCATGGTGCCCGACTACATCTCCGAGAAGAAGATGCGCGAGCTCAAGCTGTCGAAGGGCGAGACCGCGGGCAACGGCGACTGCTATACCTGCATGGGTTGCCGCAGCTTCCTGACGCCCGACCGCTCCGGTAACGGATTTAACAACGTGGCCAACGCGCTGAACTATGACCCGAACAAGCCCAAGTACTACGGTCGCTTTAACCAGGGCGTTGTGACCATCAACCTGCCCGATGTCGCGCTGAGCTCGCATCAGGACATGGATAAGTTCTGGAAGATCTTCGACGAGCGCCTTGAGCTGTGCCACCGCGCCCTGCTGTGCCGTCATGAGCGTCTGATGGGTACGCTTTCGGATGCCGCACCGATTCTTTGGCAGTACGGTGCCCTCGCCCGCCTGAAGAAGGGCGAGACGATCGACAAGCTGCTCGTGGGCGGTTACTCCACCATTAGTCTGGGTTATGCCGGCCTGTATGAGTGCGTCAAGTACATGACGGGCCACAGCCACACCGAGAAGGAGGGCACGCCCTTTGCCATGGCCGTCATGCAGCGCATGAACGACAAGTGCGCGGAGTGGAAGGCCGAAAGCGATATTGACTTCTCGCTGTACGGTACCCCGCTTGAGTCGACGACCTACAAGTTCGCCAAGTGCCTGCAGCGTCGTTTTGGCATCATCCCGGGCGTGACGGACAAGGGCTACATCACCAACAGCTACCACGTCCACGTGTCCGAGGAGATCGACGCATTCGACAAGCTCAAGTTCGAGGGTATGTTCCAGCAGCTTTCGCCGGGCGGTGCCATCTCCTACGTCGAGGTTCCCAACATGCAGGACAACCTCAAGGCTGTCATTCGCGTGATGCAGTACATCTACGACAACATCATGTACGCCGAGCTCAACACCAAGAGCGATTATTGCCAGGTGTGCGGCTACGACGGCGAGATCAAGATTGTCGAGGACGATGGCAAGCTGGTGTGGGAGTGCCCCAATTGCGGCAACCGCGATCAGGAGAAGATGAATGTTGCCCGTCGCACGTGCGGTTACATCGGTACCCAGTTCTGGAACCAGGGCCGAACCGAGGAGATCCGCGACCGCGTGCTGCATCTCTAATAACCATCCCAGGCCGCCCCGTAGCGAGGCCCCGGACCTTTACTCGCTATTTCGGACAGTCCTGGCTCACGACGGAGGCGCCACTGGCGCCTCCTGTTCGTGCGGAACTCATATCGAGCAAAGGTCCGGGGCCTCGCTACGGGGCGGCCAAGTTGACGTAGCTGAGATGCAGCATGAGGCCTGCTCACTCCTCGAAGTTCTTAGCGGAAATAATTTGAGCTGCAGCTGCGATTTACTTGCGATGGCGGTTGAGCTGCAACAAAGTTATTATTGGACCTCGAACCCTATACTCGATGTTCGCTTCGTTCATTGAGTTACCCTTTGCATGAGGCCGGGACATATCGTCCCGCCCGCAGTTTCGCAGGCCGAAGGCCGAGAATGTTTGAGGACGGGATGATATGTCCCGACCTCCCAGGAGAGTTACCTATGAACTACGCGAACATTAAGTATTTCGACATTGCTGATGGGGAAGGCGTTCGTACTTCTCTGTTTGTGAGCGGGTGCCGTCGTGGGTGCAAGAATTGCTTTAACTCTGTCGCGTGGGATTTTGCTGCGGGTGAGCCGTTCGATCGTGCCGTCGAGGACAAGATTATCGAGAGTCTCGATCATCCCTTTATCGATGGCCTGACGATTCTGGGCGGCGAGCCTATGGAGCCCGAGAATCAGGCGGGGCTCGTTGACTTTATCGAACGCGTGCGTGCGGCCTATCCTGCGGGGTCGGGCAAGACCATTTGGTGCTTTACCGGCGACGTGCTCGAGGAGCTTATGCCGGGCGGTCGCCACCATACCGAGGCGACGGACCGTATCCTTGCCTGCCTCGATATGTTGGTGGATGGCCCGTTTGTTCAGGATCTGTACGATATCTCATTGCGTTTTAGAGGCTCGAGTAACCAGCGTGTGATCGATATGAACGCTACGCGCGACCGTGCTGAGCGCGAGGGTGTTGCGCTTTGTGATGCGGTTGAACTTTGGCGGGACGATCCAGTCTATTCGACCCATACTATGTAGCTTGTGGCCGATGCCAAAGGGCGTGGTACCATAGCGCGAACGCAAAATCGGAAAAGTGAGGCCCAGATGATCGATCAGGAAAAAGTCGAGGCCGCCATTAAGCTGTTGCTTGAGGGCATAGGCGAGGACCCAACTCGTGAGGGCCTGCTGGAGACCCCGGCGCGCGTTGCCCGTATGTATGGTGAGATCGCCGGCGGTATGGACCAGAGTGCCGAGGAGCACCTGTCCAAAACCTTTGCCGTCGCTTCGAACGATTTGGTTATCGAGCGCGACATCACGTTCTACTCGCTGTGCGAACATCATCTGCTGCCGTTTTATGGCAAGGCCGCCATTGGTTATATCCCCAACGGCCGTGTCGCAGGGCTCTCTAAGCTTGCCCGCACGGTTGAGGCCTACGCCCGCCGTCTGCAGCTGCAGGAGCAGCTGTGTGCGCAGGTTGCCGACGCTCTCATGGATTATCTCGCTCCCCAGGGAGCGATTGTGCTCATGGAGGCTGAGCATATGTGCATGACCATGCGCGGCGTGCAAAAGCCCGGCACCAAGACCGTGACGCTCGCTCGCCGCGGCGTCTTTGAGACCGATCCCGCGCTCGAGGAGCGGTTCTTTAGGATGCTGGGCCGTTAGCATGAGGGTCGTCAACGACTTTACATCGAAGACCGATGAGGGGACGTCGCGTCGCGGCTTTATGGCTTCGGGCTTGGCTCCCTTTGGTGCCATGCCTCGCATTGATTACATTTGCGCCAACGGGCTGTTCCGGCGGCACCTGGGCAACATTGCACAGTTGGAATCGGGGCGCATCTTCTGCCGCCACGGTATTGACCATCTTCTCGATGTCGCTCGCATTATGTGGATCAAGAATCTCGAGGAACAGCTCGAATTTGACCGCGAAGTCATCTACGCCACGGCGCTTCTTCACGATATCGGCAAAGATGAACAGTATGAATCGGGTATATCCCATGATGTTGCAAGCGAACGCGTCGCTGATGCGATTCTCGGCGGCATGCCCGATGATGTGGCGTTTGAGCCGGCCGATGCCGCAGCCATTAAGACGGCCATTCTG
>CAUAEH010000052.1 GCA_958427975.1 uncultured Collinsella sp.
AAGGCGGACGACCCCCTCGCCTATCGCCCCGACCCCGCCGCAGGCCCCGCGGCCGTCGAGACCACGCAGCGCATACCCGTCGCGAGCGGCTCGTCCCAACAGGAGCCGGCTCCCGCATACGCGCCCGCTTCGCCACAGACCCCCGCCCCCAAAAAGAGCGGCACCGGGCCGCTTATCGCCGTTATCGTTGTGCTGGTGGCAATCATCATCGCCCTGGTCGTTTTCTTTGTGATCAAGCCTTTCGACAACGCCGCCACGCAGACGACTGCCGAGGTAGCTAAGCTGCACCATGACGTCGACGACGATGACCTAAAGCCTCTCGGCGATCCCAACAGCCTGTACGACGATGATGACGATGACGACGAGGATGGCGGCGAAGCAACGCTCTCCGAGCAGAACCTCTACCGCCGACTGAGCGAATACTACGACTTGCTCGAAGACCTCGACAACTACGTCCGTGGCTGCGCGCAGAACTTCAACGGCAGCTATCTGGAAGAAGATCGCACCACCCGTCAAAATCTCGCCGACGTCGCCGAGCGCACAGAGGACACCATCGAGCAGTATTACGACATCGTCGAGGACCTAGACGTCCCGACGAGCTCCAAGAACTACAGCTCCTGGAAGGACATCATCGCCCTGTACGACGACCTGGATCACCGCATTGACGCAATCTGTGATGCCTGGGAGATCAGCCTGAAATACGCCAAGCCTGCGGACCACAAGAATGAGATCGTGGCGCCGCTGTCGCGCGACAACGTGGCGGGCACCAATGACAATAAGTACCGCCTAGACTTTGAGGAGCGCTATCCCGGCGCCAAACCCGTCGAAGTGAACTAGCGCTTTGTCGTTCCCGAGCCGGCAGTTAGGGACGTTCCTAAACTGCCGGCAGAAAAGGAACGTCCCTAACTGCCGGATAAAAAACGAGCGATGATTTTGAGGTCCTCGCTCGTTTTTTTAGGTGATGTTTCGACCGTGCGGCTACTTGTCGGCAGCGGTCTTTTTGGTAGTCGACTTCTTGGCCGTCGTCTTTTTGGCGGTCGTCTTCTTGGCAGCAGTCTTCTTGGTCGCCGTCGTCTTCTTGGCCGTGCTCGCCTTGGTCGCAGTCTTGCGGCCGCGGGCGGGCTTCTTCTCCTTGGTCGGGCAGTCCATGTTGACGCAGATACGCCACGGGCCGCGCGCCGTGTTGACCACCACGATGGGAGCGCCGCACTCGGGACAGGTCTCGCCCGTCGCCTCGAGCTTGCCACGCGCCGGCAGCGGATAGCTCACGCCGCAATCGTCATAGTTGGTGCAGCGGATAAAGCGCTTGCCGCTTTTCTCGCTCTTGTGCGCGATCAGGTCGCCATGGCGTCCGGCCTCGGCACACACCTTGCACTCGCCCACCTTAAGGTCGGGCTCGTAGTTGGTGGGGCACGTGGGGTTCACGCAGATCTCGAAAGCCTTCTGGCGGAACGGCTGGCACTTAATGCGCGGCGCACCGCACTCGGGGCACACGGCAGCCTCGCCCTCGAGCGGGCTCACCTTGACGCCACTCGGCACCGGATAGGTCACGTCGCAGTCGGGCCATCCCATGCAGCCGATAAAGCTGCCACGGGTCTTGGCGCTCGTCTTCATAACCAAGTCCTTGCCGCACTTGGGGCAGGCGCCCACGCGCGCATCGGCCGTAACGGCGTCGCTGATGGCGTCGCCCAGCTCCTGCGTGTGCTTGAGCAGCTCGTCGAGCACGCCAGCCAGCAGCGCACGCGAGTGCGTCACGACATGCTCTTCGGTGTCCTCGCCGCGCTCCACGCGGGTCATGTCGCCGTCGAGCTCACTGGTCATATCGGGGCTCGTGATGCGCGGGGCAAACTGCGACAGCGCATCGATAATGGCGATACCCAGCTGACTCGGCTCCACGGGATCGTTTTTGAGGTAACGCACGGCGTACAGGCGCTCGATGATGCTCGCGCGCGTGGACTTGGTGCCCAGGCCGCGCTTTTCCATCTCCTGCACGAGCTTGCCCTGGCTGTAGCGCGCGGGCGGCTCGGTCTGCTTGGCCTCGAGCTTAATGTCGAACACGTCGACCGTATCGCCCTGCTCCAGCGGCGGCATCTGCTCGTCGCGCTTGAGTCCATACGGATACGCCTCGCGGAAACCCGGGGTCACGAGCACATCGCCCGAAGCCACAAACGGCTCACCGTTCACGTCGAGCTCGAGTTTGGTGTTCTCGATGGTCGCGGGACCCATGAGCGTCGCCAGGAAGCGGCGGGCGATGAGGTCGTAGAGCTTGCGTTGGCCGCCATCGAGCGTGGACGGATCACCTTCGCCCGTGGGGTAGATGGGCGGGTGGTCGGTGGTCTCGACCTTGCCGCGCGTGGGCTTCATGGGGCCGGCGAGCACCTTTTTGCATACGGGCGCCAGCGCCGGGTTAATCTTTGCAAGGTCGCTCACCACGGCGCCCAGATCGAGCGTCGCGGGGTACACGGTGTTGTCGACACGCGGGTAGCTGATGAGGCCCGCCATGTAGAGAGACTCGGCGATGCGCATGGTGCGTGCGGGCGAGATGCCCTCGGCCGCGGCGGCAGCCTGCAGCGAGGTGGTCGCAAACGGCGTGGGCGGCTGCTGCTTACGCGAGCGCTTGGTCACCGCGGCGACGGTTGCCGTCGCGACGCCGTCGACATGGCCGTATGCCGTCTCGGCAGCATCCTTGTCGGTAAAGCGCGCCGTCTTGTGCGCAATCTTAAAGCGGTCGTCCTCGGCAGCACCCTGTGCGGCGCCCATGCCGCGGATTTGCCAATAGTCCTCGGGCACAAACGCCATGCGCTCGCGCTCGCGCTCGACCACCAGGGCAAGCGTCGGCGTCTGCACGCGGCCGGCGGAACGCACGTTGCCAAAGCCGCCAAACTTGGCAAGCGTCAGGTAGCGCGTGAGCACCGCACCCCAAATGAGGTCGATGTGCTGACGGCTCTCGCCGGCGTCGGCCAGGTTCTGGTCGAGCGAGACAAGGTTATCGAAGGCCTGCGTGATCTCGGCCTTGGTAAACGAAGAATACTGGGCGCGGGCAACCGGCAAGTCCGGCGCCACCTCGCGCACCTTGTTGAGGGCGTCCGAACCGATCAGCTCGCCCTCGCGATCGAAGTCCGTGGCAATGATGACGCTGTCGGACTTTTTGGCGAGGTTCTTGAGCGAGCGGATGAGCTCCTTCTCGGCCGGTAGCTTAATGACGGGCGCCCAGGTGAGATAGGGCAGGCTCTCGAGCTTCCAGCCCTTGATGGAGATGCCATCGGCAAGAAACGGCTTGCGCTTGGTGTCGTAGGGCGGACGTGCCAAGCCATCGGGTATGTCGGCCGGCAGCATCTCGCCGTCCTCGGTGACCGAATACCAGCCCAGCTTTTTATCGAACAGCACGCTGTCACAAAAATCGGGCGCGAGGATGTGACCGGCAAGGCCGATCGTCACGCACTCCTCGCCCTTCCACTCAAAACGGTAGATGGCGGTGTTGTACACCTTGTCCTTTTTGGGCTTACCCGTGGACAGACGCTCGGCGATCTGACGCGCGGCGTCGTTTTTCTCGGCGATGATGAGCTTCAAAAGAGGCTCCTATCTCGTATCTCTGCGGCTACGCCCGCCCGTATGGCGGCCGACTTACGCCCTTGCTTGCTCAATCTGCCCGATGAGCCAATCGCACCAGGCATCCATGCCCTCGCCCTTGCGCGCGCTCACGGCAAACCGCGGCGCCTGCGGATTGAGGTCATCGAGTGTCTTAGTATACCTATCCATGTCAAAATCGAAAGCCGGAGCCACGTCAACCTTGTTGAGCAGCTGCGCGCCGGCGTGTTGGAAGATGCCCGGGTACTTGATGGGCTTGTCGTCGCCCTCGGGCACCGAGAGAATCATGATGGACAGGTTCTCACCCAGGTCAAAGTCGACCGGGCAGACCAAGTTGCCCACGTTTTCGATAAAGATGACGTCGATGTTCTCCAGACCGACGGCCTGGTCGAACGCGTCAACGGCCTCCATGATCATGTTGCCCTCGAGGTGGCACAGGCCACCCGTGTTGATCTGGATGGCGGGCATGCCGGCTTCCTTCATGGTGATGGCGTCGACATCCGAGGCGATATCGCCCTCGATGACGGCACAGCGCAGGCCGGCCTTGTCACGCAGGCGCTCGTTGGTGCCCAGGATCGTGGTGGTCTTGCCCGAACCGGGGCTCGACAAGACGTTGATCACATAGGTGTTTGTCTCATTAAATCGCTGACGCAGCTGATCTGCCAGGCGCTCGTTGCGCGACAGAATCGGCGACGCGATATCAATCGTTTTCTCAGCCATACTTAGCGCTCCTTACTTTGGCCCCTTTATACCCCATCACCAGATGGCTAGCGGGCTAATCGTCGGGGGTTTCGATTTCGATACTTGCGATGTCGAGCTCGCGGCCGTGCAGCAGACGCACGTTGGCGCCGCCACATTGGGGACAGCGGCAATGGAAGCGATCGTGCTCAAAGACCTCCCCGCAGTCCAGACACTCGCTTTGTGGATGGACTTCCTCCACGGCAAGCTCGCAGCCTCGCGTGAGCGGGTCCTCATCGCGAAATGTCTCCCACGCAAAGTCGAGCGCCTCGCGCACAACTTCGGTCATATCCCCGATACGCAGCGTTACCAAAACGGCGCGCGAGGCCCCCGCCCCACGCGCCGCGCGAATCACTGTATCGAGTATGCCGTTGACAATGCCAACCTCGTGCATACCGATTTACTCCTCGTCGTCCTCATCGTCCGAGAACAGGTCCAGACGGCTCACAAACAAGCCCTCCTTGCCCTCGCGCGCGGTAATGACCACGCGGGCAATGGCGAGCGAAATCTCGTAGAGCGAGAGCAGGGCACCATACATGAGGCCCAGCGTAACGGGCGAGCCGTCGGGCGTAATCACAGCCGAGCCCACAAGCAGGCCCACGTACACGTAGCGCCAGGCGCCGCGGAAGGCCGCGTAGGACACGATGTGGAAGACGGACAGGTAGAAGATGATGAGCGGCAGCTCAAACGCCACGCCAAAGCCGATCATAAAGAGCAGCTCCATGTTGACGTAGTTCTCCAGGTCGGGCAGCGCCGTGGCGACGGCCGAGGTCTCGCCGATAAGCCACTCAAAGCCCGCCGGGATGATGATGAAATAGCAGAAGATGGCGCCCAGGAAGAACAGCACCGTCGAGGCGAGCACCGTGGGCACGACCCATTTGCGCTCGTTGGGACGCAGTGCCGGCAGGAAAAATGCCAGAATCTGCCAGATGATCATGGGCGTGCACATGACCACGGCCATCTTGATGGCCAGCGAGAAGCGCAGGCCAAAGCCGCCGAGCGTGGTGGTGATGTAGAACTTACCGTCCGGCACAAAGGAGCGGATGGGGTCTTCCAGGATGTCGAGCACCACGGGCGTGGCGAAATACAGCACGATGGCGGCGGCAAACACCGACACGACCACGATAGTCAGGCGGCGACGGAGCTCTCCCAGGTGATCGAAGAGCGGCATGCGCGCAGGTCCGATAGGCATTACTCATCGCCTCCCTTCGAGGCGTCGGCGGCAGCGGCGTCGTCCTCGGCCTCGAGCTCGCGGGCGAGCTGGTCGACGACGGCCTTGCGCTTGCGGGGACGACGGGCGTAGAGGTCGGCCGTCGTGGGCTCTACCGGCTCGGGCTCGGGCTCCGGTTCTGCAGCAGGCTCGGGCTCGACGACAGGCTCGGCGGCAGCGGCAGGCTCGGCACCCTCGGCCTCCTCAGCAGCACCCTCGCCCTCGGCGGCAGCCTCGCTCGCGGCCTTCTCGGCAGCAAGGCGGGCACGGCGCTCGGCAAAGGTCTCCTTCTTGGCGGGCGCTGCCGTCTCGGCGGCATCCTTGTCCGCATCGGAATCGTCATCGACGGCAGTCTTCTTGGGCTTGACCGGTGCCGAAGCGGCCTCACTTACCGGATCGATAATCTCAGACTGAACAACGGCCGTCATCTTTTCCTGCGTCTCGCGGAACTGACGGATGGCACGGCCGATCGTGCGGCCCATCTGCGGGAGCTTATCCGGGCCAAACAGCAAAAAGCCGAAGACCACGATGATCGCGAGCTCACCCTCTCCAATACCAAACACACATACCTCCAAGGCTCGATGTGAGTCGAGCCCGCACCGCGCCATTCGGCCGGAACTCGTCTATTCATTCGGTCAAGTATAGCGCCCGGACGCCAAAACGTCCGAGCGCATCACAAACATATGCCAAATGGCACGCCCTTTTGGGGGCAAAGATTATGCAGCGGTGATCGAAATCTCCTGGTCGACACCCAACAGCTGAACCACGCGCATTACCGGGGGCTGCACATTGGTGCAGCCAAAACGCTTGCCGTGGTCGACCGCGTGGTGCGCGGCGCCCACGAGCACGCCAATGCCCGTTGAATCGATGTAGCTCACCTGGGCAAAATCGAGCTCAACGGCCTCAGTGGGCTGCTCGAGCGCCAGGTCGATGGCATTGCGCAGGCTATCGGCGTTAGAGATATCGATCTCGCCAGTCACCTTAATGGTGTAGAGCTCTGGCGTGGGGTTAGTGGAAATACCCAAATCCATGTATACGCTCCTTTATGTATCGAAAGTGCGGATAGTACGGGAAGCCGCGCGTTAGGCGCGCTCGGCACGCGCAAGCTCGGCAGCGACAAGCTTAACGGCCAGCACCAGCACATCGAGCGCGGCCTCCAGGTCCTCGACCGTGGGATAGCTCGGCGCGATGCGGATGTTGGTGTCGCGCGGGTCCTTGCCATAGGGCCAGGTAGCACCGGCCGGCGTGAGCTTGACGCCCAGGTCGGCACAAAGCGCGGCGACCTTCTGGGCAGAGCCCTCGGGACCATCGAAGCTTACAAAGTAGCCGCCGCGGGGATGCGTCCAGGTGGCGCAACCCGTGTCGCCCAGGCCCTCGGTGAGCTTGCGCTCGACGGCCTCAAAGCGCGGACGCAGAAACTCGGCATGCTTTTTCATGTGCTCCTTGACCGCCTCGATGGTGGGAAGGAAGCGCACGTGACGTAGCTGGTTGAGCTTGTCGGCACTGATGAGGCCGGCCTTCAGGCGCTTGGAGAACTCCGCGATAACCGCGGGGCTCGCACCGATAAAGCCGATACCGGCACCCGGGAAGGTGATCTTGGACGTCGAGGCGAATGCCACCACGCGGTCCTCGGTGCCCGCCGCGCGGGCAAGATCAAAGATGTTGGCGAGCTCGTCGGTCTCGTCGTACAGGTCGTGCACGCAGTAGGCGTTGTCCCAGAAGATGCGGAAATCGGGCGCGGCCGTGTGCATCTCGACCAGGCGGCGCACGGTGTCCTCGCTAAAGGTGATACCCGTGGGGTTGGAATACTTGGGCACGCACCAGATGCCCTTGATGGAATCGTCGGCGGCAACGAGACGCTCGATCTCGTCCATATCGGGGCCGTTGTCGGTCATTGCTACGGGGACGTTCTCGATACCCAAGTCGGCGGTAATGCCAAAGTGGCGATCGTAGCCGGGAACCGGGCACAGGAACTTGACCTTCTTGCCGTCGTGCGCTGCCTCGTAAGCCTCCCAGGGCTCGCTGCCGCACGAGCCGCAGCGCCAGAACATGCCGGCGATGTCGTGCTCGATCAAAAGGCTCGACGAGCCCAGCACGAGCGTCTGCTCGTCGGGGCAACCCAGGAACTCCCCCGCTAGCTTGCGTGCCGAGGGAATGCCCTCAAAGCAGCCGTAGTTGGAACAGTCGACATTGCCGTCGTGCAGATCGGCATCGGCATTGAGGATATCGAGCATGGGTCGAGAGATGTCCACCTGGGAGGGCGACGGCTTGCCGCGGGCCATGTCGAGCGCCAGGCCCTTGGCCTTGACCTCGGCGACCTCGGCTTTGAGCGCCTCGATGGCGGCATCGAGTTCGGTGGTTTCCATCTTCTGGTAGATCGTCTGCATGGGTGCGACCTTTCACGAAGCGGTACGTTGCAATTCTTCTAAGTATAGACCGCCACCGTCGCAACGTTATGAAGCCGTGATAGATTAAGTCCATCGCAATGAATTACGAATCGCCGCGCATGCCGGCATGAAGCGCCCAAGGAGGCACTATGGAGTACGGATCGTTCCAGGCCGAGGAATTCGGCGACCTTCAGCGCCTGGTCGACGGACTGTTTTACGACCGCCACGCCATCGACCGCCTGGATCTGATCGTACAGGCCGAAATCTTGGACCTGGCGCCCGATCTCATGGAAATCGTGAACCTGCTACCGCCCGGCTATTACGACCGCCAGTCACTTTGCGACCAGCTCAACTCCGCCTTGGCCGCCCACGGCTGGGGCGCCGTCTACGGAACGGTGGAATAAACCTAGTCATTGGGGCCTGTGGTCAAAAAATAGCAAATATGAGTACTGTTACTTTTTTAGTAACAGCGATTTTGAATTAAAAAGGCCAGTCTTGGCCTTTTGTGTACGGTTTTGGAAGGATGCATCAGCATTTTTCGTCCAGCCACGCAATCGTTAATGCACAGACAGAATAGATTTGTACATTATTTTTCGCGCCTAAAATGAAACGCCGTTTGTGACAGTACTCACAAACGGCGTTTTTTGGCCACTGGGGTGTCCGGCAGGTGGCAAGTACCACTCAAAACCGCGTTTTACACGCGCTCGAGCAGGCTCTGGCGTCTGTTTCTACGCGCCTACTCGTTCTTGGGCGCGGGGTGCTTGCAGATCACACTCATGTAGATCATGCCAAGTACAGCCGCGGTGACAGAGCCGGCGAGAATAGCGGCCTTGGCAGCCAGAACCTCAAACTGGGCCGTCGGGAAGGCGAGGCCGCTGATGAGAATCGACATGGTAAAGCCGATACCGCCCAGAATGCCCACGCCGGCAATCATATGCCAGTTGACATTGTGCGGCAGCTCGCAGGCCTTGAGCTTGACCAAGGCGAACGTCATGCCAAAGATACCGATCGGCTTACCCAGCAGCATGCCAAAGTACACGCCGAGCGTCACCGGGTCGGTGAGCAGCGTGCTCATGTCCACGCCCACTAGGCGAACCTGTGCGTTGACGAACGCAAAGATCGGCAGGATCACAAAGTTGACCGGTGTGGAGATCAGACGCTCCATGCGGATGAGCGGCGGGGTCACGCGGTGCATGACGCGCTCGACCTTGGTGGTCGAGACGGTAAAGTCATGCTGGCCCAGGATGTGCGCCTCGTCGTCGTAGCGCTCATCGAGCAGCGGCAGGCACTCGCCCAACCAATCGGTGAGGCTATCGAGCTTGACGCCGCACTTGGCCGGGATGGTGAAGGCCAGGATGACGCCGGCAAGCGTAGCGTGCACGCCGCTCTTGAACATGCAGAACCACAGCAGCAGGCCCAGCACCGAATACGGGGCGAGGCGGTAGTGCTGCGTCTTGTTGAGCCACACGAGCGCGCACGTCACAAGCGCGGCGGCGCCCAACCAAAACGGATTGGGGCTCTGACCGTAGAAGATGGCGATGGCGGCGATGGAAATGAGGTCGTCGGCGATGGCAAGCGTCGAGAAGAACACACGCACGCCGTTGGGCACGCGATTGCCCAAAAGCGACAGCACGCCCAGCGCAAAGGCAATATCGGTTGCCATGGGAATGGCCCAGCCGTTGTGCGCGCCGGCATGGTTAAAGATCAGGTAGATGCAGGCGGGAACGACGACGCCGCCCACGGCCGCCAGCATGGGAAGCATGGCCTGGCGCGGGTTTTTGAGCTCGCCGACCGTCATCTCATACTTGAGCTCAATACCCACCAGCAAAAAGAAAATCGCCATGAGGAAGTCGTTGACGAAAAGCTCAACGGTGAGACCGGCCGTAAGGTTGCCCAGGCCCACATACAGCGGGGTCTCCAAAAAGTGATGGATGGCCTCGTAGGCATCGGTATTGGCGCAAATGACGGCGGCGATGGCGGCGAAGACCATGACGGCGGCGGAAATCGTGCCGTTCTCGGCGATGCGCTCCCAGATGTCGTGACGTTCAAAGCGCTTGCGCTCACGAACGTTGAACAGCTGCTCAGTTGCTGCCATGGGCGGCTCCTTTCACGGGAAAGCTCCCGTCTTAAAAAAGCACGGCCCGCCCAAGTGGCGGCGCCGCGCTCTAACGTATTACGCTTGCATCTAGCCTACCCTGCACGACAAGCACGCAGGCGCGGCCGAAAAGCGGAACCACAGGTTGAACATTATTTGCTCAACGGCACGGGCACGCCTGTCCAAGAGACGACGCGGCGCCGTGCACAAAAAACGACCGGAGCGCGGGGCGTCCGCGATCCGGTCGTAGCGTTTGGTCAACTAAACCTAGCAGACGGCCATGATGGGGGCAGCAACCTGCTTCTTACGGGAGAGGACACCCGGCATCCAGACGCCGTCGTGCTCGTCGGCAATGCCCAGGCCCTTCTGAGCGGCCTCGGTCTCGCCCTCGAGCAGGACCTGCGAGCCCTCCTCCATGATGTCGGTGATGCACAGGACGATGCCGTCAGCACCCTTCTCGGCGGCGTAGGCGCGCATGGCCTCGCGAATCTCGTCGATCATGCCAAGCGCACGGCTCTTGTCGACAGTCTCGTACTGGCCGATGAGCAGCTTCTTGCCGGCAGGCTCGAACATCTTGATGTCGTTGCCGACCATCTCGGCTGCGGTGAAGGAGCCGGACGGACGGGTGAGGAAGACCTCCATGCCAAACTTGACCGGGTCGACGCCCACCTGCTCGCCGAGCTTGGCGGCGACGGCGCGGTCGACATCGGTGGTGGTGGGGCTCTTGAGCATGAGCGTGTCGGTCATCATGGCCGAGAGCAGCAGCTTGGCCTGAACGTCGGAAAGCTCAACGCCGAGCACGCCGGCGAGCTTGGTGACGATGGTGCAGCTGGAGCCCCAGGGCAGGCAGATGTAGTGCAGCGGGCCGGCGGTCTCGAAGTCGCCGATGCGGTGATGATCGACAACGCCAAAGACCGTGGCATCCTTAAGGCCGGCGACGGACTGGGCGGACTCGTTGTGGTCGGTGAGGACGACGAGCTGACCGGCCTCGACGGACTCGATCACGCGAGGCTCGGCGATGCCGGCGTCGGCGAGCAGCTTGGCGGACTCTGCCGGAAGCTGACCAAGGGCGCAGGCCTCGTAGGTGTTGCCGGCATACTCAACCTGGTTGAGCAGCTGGGACAGGACGACGGCGCTCATGATGGCGTCGTTATCGGGGTTCTGGTGACCAAAGACAAGAACGTTTGCCATGGATATCCTCCACTTGATATGTGTACTTGGACGTAGCTATGGTAGCACGCCGATGCCGAGCCTTCGCAGACGGAAGGGCCACGGCATATTTTGGGGTAGGCACGGGGGCCAAGGCTGTCCCTTTTACACCATGTTGGTGCAAAGTAACCTGACCCCCTTGCACCAGCTATTTACCGGCAGCGCGCAGGGCTACGTAGGCGGCACCGATGATGCCGGCGTCGTTTCCGAGCGAAGCGACCTTAATGGGCGTCTCGCGCGAGGCGGAAAGCGCGTACTGCTTAAAGTGCTCGCGAACCTTGTCGAGGTAGACATCGGCCGAGGCGGAGGCGCCGCCGCCGATGAGGAACATCTCGGGATCAACCACGTTGGCAATAAGCGCCAGGGCACGGCCGAGATAATCGGCCATGGTATCGGCCGCAGCCAGCGCGAGCTTGTCGCCCTCGCGGCAGGCCTGGAACACGTCCTTGGAATCTGAGGGGCCGGTGAGCTCGATGGGCTCGACGCCCGCCTTCTTGCACTCGGCAAGGTAGTTGCTCACCACGCCGGTGGCGCTGGAATACTGCTCCAGGTGGCCATGGCCGCCGCAGCCGCAGGTGCGCTCCTCAGCCGGGTTCAGGCACATGTGGCCAATCTCGCCGCCGGCGCCCACAACGCCCGATACCACGTCGCCGTTGACGATAACGCCGCCGCCCACGCCGGTACCGATGGTGACCATCACCACGTTCTGCACGCCCTTGGCAGAACCGAGCCAGGCCTCGCCCATGGCAGCGGCGTTGGCATCGTTCTCGTACTTAACGACCGCGTCGGGGCAGTGCTTTTGAATGGCGATCCTCAGCTCGGGCAGGTTAATGGCAATGTTGGCCTTGACCTTGGCATCGCCCGATGCCGGGATGGGGCACGGAACGGCCAGGCCAATGCCCGCCACAAAGGCACGCGGAATCCGAGCCTTGGCGACCACCTGGTCGATAGCCTCGGTCACCGCGGCAAAGCCCGCGGCGTCAACGATGGGAGGCGTAGGCACGCTGGCCTTGGCTAGCAGGTTGCCGTCCTCGTCGAACAGGCCCTCCTTAACCGAAGTGCCGCCGACGTCAATGCCGATGTAGTACTGCTTAGGTTCCATGGGAGCCCGCCTTTCTCGTTTAAACATTGCCTGTATGGTACCGCTCCCAAGGCAAAAACCTACCAAAAAGGGACAGGTTTGTTTTGGCAGGTTATATCTGGGGAAACGCAGAGTACGAGATTCGGTTCGCTGGCCGCTATATCGGTTCGGTCCTGTCCTCGGACCGATCATTCCTCAACACGACACTACTCAGATGTTTATCATTTAAAACGCTCTGATTTTACAAGCGGGGCGTCTTTTGATTTTATCTTTCTCGAACTTTTCAATAACTCAATAGAGATACTTAGGCGTTGACTATACTTTCTTTTATTCTCAATCAAGTTGGAAAGGAGGTTCCTTGATTCCCAAATACGAGGCGATAGCTGCAGATATTCGTCGAAGTATCGAGGATGGCGCTCTTAAACCGGGCGATAAGCTTCCCACCGTCGTTGAGTTCTGCGAGCTCTATAGCGTTTCCAAAATCACCGTCAAACGAGCTATCGAGCAAATCACCGAGGAAGGTCTTATTACCAGCCGTCGTGGATCGGGTACCTACGTTAAGGACACGGCGGGGCTTCCCGGCCAGGCGTTTTTTCAGGGCAAAAACGACCGTGCCCAGGGCTTTTCATATGAGCACCGCGGGGAGAAGGTGACCTCGGTGGTCTACGATTTCTCGATCGTTAATCCACCAGCGGACATCGCAGCCCAGCTGGGAATTGCCGAGGATGACTTTGCCTATCACGTCGTGCGCGTGCGTCAGGCCGATGAGAAGCCCATCGTTATCGAGTACACCCACATGCCCCTCGAGCTGATTCCAGGCCTTAAAAAGAAGGACCTGTACGGATCGCTCTACCGCTTCATCCGCGAGCAATGTGGGCTGAAGATTTCGAGCTTTCACCGTACCATTCGCGCCGTGGCAGCAACCGAGGAAGAAGCTGAGCGCCTGGATACCAAACCCGGCTCTCCCTTGCTCGAGCTCACCCAGATTGGCTTCTTGGATAGCGGCGCCGCCTTTGAGTATTCGGTCTCGCGCAACGTTGGCGACCGCTTTGAGTTGTACAACGTAACGTTGGCATAGGTTTTTGTAGTCATGCGGGCGCTCGTTTTGAGCAGTTTTACGCGGCGCCCACGCAGCACAATGGGAGTATGAACATGTCCGATTTGATTAAACTGACGCCGATCTTCCACGAGAAGATCTGGGGCGGCCGTCAACTCGAAACCGTATTTGGTTACGACATTCCCGAGGGTCCCATCGGTGAGTGTTGGGCCATCTCGGCCCACCCCAACGGTGACTGCCAGATTGCGGAGGGCCCGTATGCAGGCCACACGCTGTCGTGGCTGTGGGCCGAGCACCGCGAGCTCTTTGGCAACTGCGAGGGTAAGGAGTTCCCGCTGCTCATTAAGATTCTGGACGCCAAGGACGACCTTTCGATCCAGATTCATCCCAACGACGAGTACGCCGCCAAGCACGAGAACGGCAGCCTGGGTAAAACCGAGTGCTGGTACGTGCTGGATTGCGAACCCGGTGCCACGATCATCGTCGGCCAGCGCGCGCATGACCGCGCCGAGGCCGCACAGATGATCGAGGACGGCCGCTGGGGCGACATGCTCAACGTACTGCCGATCCACAAGGGCGACTTTTTCCAGATTGATTCCGGTACCGTGCACGCCATCAAGACCGGCACGCTCATTTTGGAGACGCAGCAGTCGAGCGACGTGACGTATCGCCTGTACGACTACGACCGTCCCGGCACCGACGGCAAGCTGCGCCCACTGCACATTGAGCAGAGCCTCGACTGCATCGACTTTGATGCCCAGGCTCCGACCGACGGCACGATAACCGCGCCCGAGGTGGACGGCGTAACCGAGCTCGAGTCCAACCCCTGCTACACCGTCGATCGCGTGCGCGTCGACGGCAGCAAAACCCTCGACCAGCGTTGGCCTTTCATGTGCCTGTCGGTCATCGACGGCGAAGGCACCATCTGCGGCGACCCCGTCCACAAGGGCAGCCACCTGCTGGCCCCGAGCACCGTCAGCTCCATTGACCTCAAAGGCAAGATGGAACTGATCGTCTCGCATCTGTAGATCGCACCAACAACCCAAACGCAACAAGGGGCTCCCCCGTCCATGTACGGGGGAGCCCCTTGCCATGTCTAAGTATTCAGCCCACCCGGTTCTCCAGATCAAAAAGCGAGAGGCAAAGCAACGCTCGTTCAGCAACGTTACCCAAGGACCCGGGCGGGCGTATGGGGCAACATCGATCGCGAGTTCCGCACGCAAAGGAGAGCACTTAATGTGCTCTCCGTCTTGCGCAGGACTGCCCGAGCAGGCGATGTTGCCCCATACGCCCGCCCGGGTCCGCCGAGACTACGACAGCTTGACGATCGG
>CAUAEH010000053.1 GCA_958427975.1 uncultured Collinsella sp.
AAAGGTGTTGGGCGTGTTGAGCATGGAGCCCTTGGCGGCCTGGGTCTTAAGGTCCAGGTACTGCGGCGTCTGCGCAAAGGCGGGGCCGTCTGCGATGAGGTCGTCGCGCACGATGACCACGGTCACGCCCGCGGCACCGGCGTTTTTCTGCGCGCCGGCGTAAATGAGCCCGTAGCGCTCGACGTCGAGCGGCTGCGACAGAAAGCAGCTCGAGACATCGGCGACCAGCGGCACGTCGCCGCAATCGGGCAGCTCGTGGTACATGGTGCCAAAGATGGTGTTGTTCTGGCAGATGTAGACGTAGTCGAGCCCGTCGCCCGCGGCCTCGGCGGCAATGCGCGCGTTGATGTCGGCCATGTCGGGGATGCGGTCGAAGTTGGTGTCCTCGGAGCTCGCGAGCAGCACGGCCTCGCCGTACTTGGCGGCCTCCTTGTACGCCTTGTTGGCGAAGTTGCCGGTCACGACGTAGCCGGCGCGGCCGCGGCGCATGAGGTTCATGGGGATGCCCGCAAACTGCAGCGTGGCACCGCCCTGCAAAAACAGGACACGGTAGTTGTCGGGGATGCTCAGCAGGCGACGCAGGGTTGCCTCGGCGTCGTCGATGATCTGCTGGTACATGCTAGATCGATGGCTCATCTCGAGCACGGACATGCCGCAACCGCGGTAGTCCATCATCTCGTCGGCGATCTCGGCGAGCACGCTTGTAGGCAGCGCGGCCGGGCCAGCTGAGAAGTTGTGCACACGTGCCATCTTCTAGTTCCCCCTCGTAGTCGTCTGAACGTTCGGGATACTTTAGCACAGTGGAGCGCCCGGCGCGACCGTATCACGGTAAAACTCGAGTGCGCCGCTATGATTTACTAGATGGTTACATGGGGGAGGGCTTATCTTGAGGCTCGCATCCGATCCGCCTCGGCCTTCGCTTGTTTCCAGGGGCGCACACGACCGTTGGTGAGGTCGTCGTAACCATGAGCGATGGTACGTTGAATGTGATCTTTGCGTTCCTGAATGGTAGTTAGCGCGCGCGTCTGATCAGAAATAGGCTTTACGACAGGCATATGAAACTCCTTACATAGAAGCATATGTATAACTCTATGTTGAATATAGCGGAGGATGGCGTTGGGCGTGTGCGTGCCTGCATTCGTAAGCGCGGTTGTCTGGCAAGTGTGATTTGGGACGACCTCGGCAAAGCTTCTGAGCTGCGAAAATGACCGTTAACCGGATTTAATTTTGTTGCTCAACATTTGACACTCTGGGCGTGGTAACTTTTTTACCAACAGGTATGATTATTGTCATGTGCGCCGCGCCTGCCTGCCGGGTTGCGGCGCACTTGTGACAGCCTTTGACACCCTTGGAGCGTGTACTGTGGATGTAACCACAAAAAGCGTTCGGGGGGGGGGGTGCTCACCCGCGAGCAATTCCTCCCGCATGAGATGCGCATCGTCGCTGCCCTTCGTATGCAGGGCGCAAGCGACGAGCAGGTCATTGTACGCGTAAAGAGCGAGAACCTCTTTCAATATCCCACGGAGCGCATGGTCGCCAACCGCGCAACCGTGTGCCTTCGCCGCCTTGACGCCATGGTGCCCACGGACGCCGTATGCGCCGCGCGCGGCATCGACCCCAAAACCGCCGTCGAGGCTGCGTTATCCCTAACCAGGCTCATGGCATCCGGCACTCCCGCGCAGGCGGACCAGGCCATCTTCTACAGCATGATCTGCCGCTACGATATCGTGCGCGAGCTCGTGCTCGTCGAGGTAGGGGAGCGCCTACAAAACTTCGATTATGCCTTTACGGCGGTTGACCTCAACGCCTTTATGACACGCTTTACCACGGAGTATCCGGACGCGGCCCGCTGGACTGAGGCCACGGTCAAGCGCATTAAGGGCTCGCTCCGCCAGACGCTCCGCCATGCCGGCCTTATCGGCGAGGGCCAGGGCCCGGAGTCCGAGCGCCTGTCACCACTCTTCCTCGATTCTGATGTCGAGCGAGCCTTGGTTCAGCTGGGCGAGCAGTCGCTTATCGCGGCCCTTACCGGCAGGGCGGTGATGTAGCGTGGCTCCCGTCAAAAGCGCCGTCGACCCTGTCATCACCCCGGCGACCGATCTCACCACCAATATCGGCATCCATTCCCGCAAGAGCGTCGTGGCGGCGCATGCCCGCTCCGAGCGTGCCTGTCAGGAATTTGAGCGCCGTGCGCAGCTTCTGCGCGAGTGCCTGTGCAGCGAGGACTTTTTGGCCAACAAGGGCATAGGCAATGAGATCGGCTTCCACACCTTTTGCTATGACCCCGCGCTGGAGTTTGAGGCGCGTGCATTATTTGACACCCTTTCACGCGATGCCGAGGCCGACAAGCTTCCGTGCACGCTCAAGGTCGTGAACCTTTACGACGCCGTGCTGGCAATTCTCGAAAAGCGCCGTGTCCTTAAGGCCATCCCACGCCAAGAGGAGCGCCGCGGTACCCAGCGCGTGCTCGAGGACGTGGCCAAGTTCGCCTCGCCCGAGAAAGTCGCCGCGTACATCCTTGAGCAGACCGAGCCGCACGCGCCTGGGGACGTCGTTCTCCTCACCGGCGCGGGCGAGGTCTTCCCATTCTTTCGCATGCACACGCTTCTCCACTGCATGCTTGCGGATTTTGATGAGGTGCCTGTGGTTGCCACCTATCCGGGCAGTTTCAACGGCTCTTCTTTCCAGCTCTTTAACCGCCTGCCAGCCGATAACTACTACCGCGCCATCGATATCTCGTAAGCACGGCTCCCCGCAGGCAAGTCCCTGCCGCCGGCAACAACCCTTTGCCATACGTTCCCAAACCCAAAGGAGCACCCATGGACAACACGATCATTCGCGACCTCTTTGCAAAAGACATCAACCGCTCCATCAACGGCGTGGTCAAGGTCCAGGATTCAAAAGATGGGTCCATCCGCCAGGAGCTTGACGAGTACGTGGTGACGCGCGAGCTGCAAGGGCACCTTGCCACGTTCTTCAAGGCATACGGCGATGCCATCGATGTGCGCACCGACAAGATCGGCGTGTGGATCAGTGGCTTCTTCGGTTCCGGTAAATCACACTTCCTCAAGATGCTGAGCTACCTGCTCGAGAATCGCCAGATCGGTGGCAAGAGCGCCATCCGCTACTTTGACGGCAAAATCGTCGACCCCATGGTCGCGGCTGCCATGGAGCGCGCGTGCTCGGTGCCCACGCAGGCCATCCTCTTTAACATCGATAGCAAGGCGGGCCAGTGGAAGCAGGGTGATACGGCTCCCACGGCGCTGCTTCGCGGCTTTGAGCGCATGTTCTACGAGGCGCGCGGCTTCTACGGCGAGGACCTCAAGCTTGCAAAGCTCGAGGAACACATCGATTCCCTGGGCAAGACCCAGGAGTTCCGCGAGGCCTTTGAGCGCGTCAACGGCGAGCCCTGGCTCCAGACCCGCGACACCTACAGCTACTTTGAGGACGACGTCGTCGAGGTGCTGCAGAGCGTGCTCGGCATGAGCGAAAAGGCCGCATGGAACTGGCTTGAGGGTTCTGAGGACGAGGTTTTGGCTCCCGATGTCTTTGCCAAAAAGGTCAAGGACTACGTAGACGCTCAGGCAGCGGCCCACGGCGGCAACTACCGTTTGCTCTTTATGGTCGACGAGGTGGGTCAGTTTATTACAAACGACCGGGATCCAAGCCTTATGTTGAGTCTTCAGACCATCGTCGAGGAGCTGGGTGCCGCCTGCGGTGGCCGCGTGTGGGTGATGGTCACGAGCCAGGAGGCCATCGACAACCTGAGCCTGCCCGTGGGCAACGACTTTTCAAAGATCCAAGGCCGCTTCAATACCCGCCTTTCGCTCTCCAGCTCCAGCGTGGACGAGGTTATCCAGCGCCGTGTGCTCGAGAAGACCGCGCCGGCGGCCGATATGCTTGCACAGGTCTACGAGCAAGACGCCGCCGTCCTCAAAAACAACTTTACCTTCGAGGGTGGCTCGCGCTCCGACCTTGCCGGCTTCGCCAACTCCAAGGATTTTGTGGCCAGCTACCCGTTTGTGGGCTACCAGTTTAAGCTTCTGCCCGACGTGATGACCGAGGTACGCAAGCACGGTGTTAAGGCCAAGCACATGTCCACGGGCGAGCGCTCCATGCTGAGCGCGTTTCAGGAGAGCGCTCAGGCCATCCAACATGACCAGACTGGTGCACTCGTGCCGTTCTGGCGCTTCTTCGACACAATCTCCAAGGATTTGGAGCACGGTATCATTCAGGTCGTCGTCTGTGCGGAGCGCGCGGCTGAAAACGCAGAGGGTCTTGAGAGCTACGATGTCCGGGTGCTTAAGCTCCTGTACTTGATCCGCTACATCGGCTACGTCAAGGCCACGGTCGAGAACATCTCCATCCTTATGATCGATAGCCTGGACGTGGACAAGCGCGCCCTTAAGGACCGCGTCAAGGCATCTCTCGCCCGCTTGGAGCGCGAGAGCTACGTGGCACGTCAGGGCGATACCTATAGCTTCCTCACCGACGAGGAGCAGGAGATAGCGCAGGAGATCGCACGCACCCCGATCGACAACGCGAAGGTGATTGAGTACATCAAGAAGCGCCTGTTCGAAAGCATCTACACTGCGCGCAAACTCAACCGCGGGGCCAACGACTTTCCGTTTGACCGCTATGTGGACGGCTCAATCCACGGTACCAGCATGGGCGGCATGGAACTTTCCGTGGTGACCATGGCCAGCGATCTGGGTCGTTCGGACGATGCCGAGCTGGCATTGAAATCCGTGGATAAGGCCATCGTGGCCTTGAGCGACGAGGTGGATTATTGGGCCCCACTCGTCAACGCCGCTAAGATTCGCATGTACGCCCAGACGCGCAATCTGCAGGAGCTACCGCCGAGTACCCGCCAGATTGTCGAGGCCAAAATGCGCGAGAAGGACTTTAACGAGAAAGAGGCTGACGCCCTTTTGGCTGAGGCGGTGCTCCATGCACGATGCGCCGTCAACGGGCGCATGATTGAGATCCGTGCTGCCAAACCCGCTCAGGTCTTTGAGCAGGTGCTGGCGCAGCTGTGCGATGTGGTCTTTGAAAAGGCCGACTATATCGGCGCGCCGGTCACGAGCGATTCCGATATTCGCTCTACTCTGGTGGGCAACGTTCAAGTGGGGCTCGCTGGCATGGATGCAGGTAACACGCGTGCGCTCAAAGAGGTCGAGGACTACCTCAAAGTGCAGCACCAGCGCCACCTGGATACCGCTATGGGCGATATCCAGCGCCAGTACCAGCAAAGGCCCTTTGGCTGGCGCGAGGTCGACATCGCAAATGTGGTGGCGCAGCTTGTGGTGGAGCAGCGCGCGCAGGTGCTGTTTGGCGGTCAGACGGTTCAAGCCAACGACAGCCGCATGGTGGCGCTCCTGCGCAAGGATGCCGATAAGGCCCAGGTGCGCTTGCGCATGCGCATGAGCGACCGGTTGCTACGTGCCACGGGCGAACTCATGTGTGACCTGTTTGATCTCAAGACCGTGCCCTCCAACGAGGATAAGCTCGTGGCCGAGCTCAAAGAGCGCCTTGAGGGCTTGCGCGAGGCGTGCCTCGCCATGGCACGCGACTACTACACGGGCATCAAGCCGGCCTACCCGTATCCCGGTGAGGACGAGTGCGAGAAGATGCGCTCGGAGGTGGCCGACGTCCTTAAGGACCAGAACGAGGCCGAGGCGTTCTTGACCACGTTCACCAAGCATGAGGAGCGTTTGCTCGATGCCAAGGAAGACTTTGACAAGGTGGTTGAGTTCTTCGAGTCCAATCAACGAACAGCGTTTGACCACGCCAGGGATTTCTTGAACCGCACCGAGGGTATCGAGTATGCCTCCGATGACATTCCCGGTGCGGTGGAGAACGTGGCAACGGTTCGTGAGATCCTCAAAGATCCCAAGCCCTACGGCCGTATTAAAGACCTGCAGCCGCTTATGGATCCCGTCGAGGATGACATGAAAAAGCTGTTGGGCATCCGCCGCAATGAGTTTTTGTGTCGCATCGAGAGCGATCTGCAAGACCTGCGGACGCAGGCCGAGAGTCAAAAGGGCTTTGTCAATCAGGCCAAGGATGCCATAGCAGACGCCGGCACTAAATACGAGTCGTTCAAAAACCGTGCCCACAGCGCTCAAAGTCTCAACGAACTGAGCGTTGTTGCAACTAACTGGGGCGACTGGCTCAGTGCGGCGGCCAACGAGATGTACGACGCTGTGGATGAGGCCCGCGTGCGTATGGACAACGAGCGCCGCACCACCGAGGTCATGAGTACGGGCGAGGTGGTCAAGAAGGTCTCCAACAAGGGCGCCGCATCGTCTGCTCCCGTGCCCGCGCCCAAGCCCCAGCGCAAGATCAAGACTGTGCGCCGCGCCGATCTGGCCAAGCCGAGTCGTCTCTTGTCCGCAGAGGACGTGGAGCGCTACGTGGACGACCTGCGCTCCCGCCTTATGCAGGCGCTCGCTGCAAACGACGAGATCCGTATCAACTAACCCGCGGAGCCACCGGTGCCAAAGCGCGCACCGGTGGCTTATGGCGTTTAGAAAGGCTCATCAACCATGAACGATTCTGCTCTTAAGAGCTTCTGCACCTGGGCCCGTACGGAGCTCATCAAAGGCGTGGAGGCGCAGATGGTGCGATACGGCATCACCGAACCTGCACCCGCGCCCGTTGGGTCCGAGACCGTCAACGGCCTGCCCCTAAGTCCGGCTGAGATTGAGCAACGCGACGAACTGCTGCGCATGCAGGCGGAGGTGGGTCACGAGGCGCTGCGCGACCGTGCGGCCTACACCTGGTTCAACCGCATCGTGGCCATTCGCTTCATGGATGCATGCGGATGGCTTCCCAGCCGTATGCGCATGCTAAGTCGTGCGGACGGCAGCCATGGCAGCGAGGCCGTGGAGAACGCACTGGACGTGGAAATAACGACGGCCGATACCGATCGCATAGCCGAGCTCAAGATGGCGGGCTTGGATGAACCGTTGTGGCGCTACCTGTTTGTTGCTCAGTGCGAGGAGCTTGCCGATTGCCTGCCGGGCGTCTTTGAACGCGTGGGCGGAGCCATGGAGCTGCTGTTGCCCCAGGGCCTCATGATGGCTGACAGTGTGGTGGGCAAGCTCAATACCGTCCTCGCTGACGAGGACTGGCGCGAGGGCGTGACCGTTCTGGGTTGGATGTATCAGTACTACAACGCTGACGTTAAAGACGAGTTCTTCAAGTCCAAGCGCAAGGCAGCGGCGGCGGACATCGCGCCCGCCACGCAGCTCTTCACCCCCGAGTGGATTGTGCGCTATATGGTCGAGAACTCACTCGGCCGTCTGTGGATGCTCAACAATCCGGGGAGTTCGCTACGCGAGCGCATGGAGTATTACATCGAGCCCGATGCTGAGCACGAGGACTTCATTCGCATTTCGAGTCCCGAGGAGATAACCCTCTGCGACCCCGCATGCGGCTCGGGCCATATCTTGGTCTATGCGTTTGAGCTGCTCTTCCATATGTACGAGGAGCGCGGCTATCGTGAGCGCGAGATTCCCGAGCTCATTCTTACTAAAAACCTTGCAGGTATGGAAATCGATTCCCGCGCGGCACAGATCGCGGAGCTGGCGCTTGCCATGTGCGCCCGCGAGCACGACCGTCGCTTCTTTAGGCGTGGCGTTCGCGCCGACGTTACCGTGCTCTCGAGCATTCCGCTAGGGGAGGACGAGCTGCCGGGTAACAAGAAGCTCGCCGAGGAGCTGAGTCATTTGGGGGAGATCGGTTCGCTGCTCAATCCCTCAGAGGACGAGATTGACGAGCTCAAGGCTGCCGCCGCGAGTTGTTCCGATGACCTTTTTGCCGCTACGGCCAAAACTAAGCTCGAAAGCGCCGTCGCCATTTGCGAGAAACTGTCCCATCGTTTTATCTGCACCGTTGCGAATCCTCCGTATATGGGCAGCAGCAGCTTTAATTCATTCATGAGCAAGTGGATCAAGAAGAACTACCCCGACGTGAAGAGCGACCTCTGCACGTGCTTTATCGAGCGCGGTTTTAACCTTGTCGAGGATAAGGGCTACGCCGCAATGGTTACCATGCAGAGTTGGATGTTCCTGGGCAGCTTTGAGAAGATGCGCGCCAAGGTTATCGACAACAAGACAATCGTTTCCATGGCCCATCTGGGACCTCGTGCGTTCGATGCCATCGGTGGTGAGGTCGTCAATGTGACTGCCGACGTCATCTACAACGGCCGCGCGGCATGCGAGGGTGCCTATGTTCGCCTCGTCGACATCAACGGTAGTGAGGCGAAGCGTCTCAAGCTGCTCGAGGCGATCCGAGATCCCGACTGCGGCTGGTTCTACCGACGCGACGCCGACACCTTTAAACAGATCCCAGGCATCCCCATAGCCTACTGGGCCAGTGACGCTCTTCTGGATGCGTTTGGAAACGCAAAACAGCTCAGTGAGTATGGCAAGCCGCGCCAAGGGCTTGCTACTGGCGAGAACGCTCGTTTCGTTCGCGAGTGGTGGGAAGTCGATGATTGCAAGAGCGTCTATTCCTGTGGATCTATTCAAGAGTCGATTGAAAGCGCTTGCAAGTGGTTCCCCTACAACAAGGGCGGTGATTTCCGCAAATGGTACGGAAATAATAGCTCAGTTGTTAACTGGGAGAATGACGGACAGGAGATCCGTAATTACAAAGACCAGAATGGTAGATTGCTTTCCAGGCCACAGAATACAAACTGCTTCTTTAGCCCATCGATTACCTGGTCGAAGATTTCAAGCGGGTCCATTGCGTTTCGTTTTAAGCCTGCTGGGCATATCTTTGATGTGGCGGGCACGAGCGTTTTTAGCGACGAGGAGTCACTCAAGTATCTCCAGGGAGCTTGTAACAGCTCTGTGATCATGCGTGTCGCAAGCATGCTCTCGCCGACGCTTAATTTCGAGGTAGGCCAAATCGCAACCTACCCGATCATTCAGAACGAGGAACAGGAGCCGTTGGTCAACGACATGGTCGACTCGTGCCGCGAACTATCAAAAACCGATTGGGATTCGTTTGAAACCTCCTGGGATTTCAAACGCAACCCCTTGGTTTAGGTGAGATTCATGTTTGAAACAGTATCAGCAAATAAGGTTGTGTTTGTTGAATCTAATCCTGCATGGGTTAAATGTGGTTTATCTCAAAAGTCACTGGGCCCTGTGCTTTCCCCGCTTCTTAGGTTCTTTGTTGTCGAAACTCCAGCTCCGGGGCTGTCTAGCAGAAGCATTCCGGTATCTGAATACGGGTGGGATACTCCCTGGAGAAAACCCCAATATTTGAATAAAAAACTTAAGGCAGCAAGCTCAAATAAGTCTTTATATTGGTCTGCCGCGGCTGTTGGTGATATGGAACAGGCTTTGCGTAATGCTGATTTGTTTGATTGCGCTGGCATCGAGTCAAAGCCCTTCGAGTCTGCTGTCTTTTATGATGCCAAAAGCAATCAAACGATCAGTTTGTTTTATCACTTACGAAATGGATTTGCTCACGGCAGATTCTGTGCATTTAAGTCAAAGGGCGATATATGGTTCGCTATCGAGGATGTTGCGGGAAAACGAAAGGATGACCCGGCAGGTGACATCAAAAGACTCACTGCAAGAATTCTAATCAAGAATTCGACTCTATGTAAATGGATGAAGCTGATAAAGGCTGGGCCTGATATTCGTTAATGGGTTTCAGCTCGTGTCCGGGTATTTAGTTGGCTTTAACTAGTGAGCTGAGAAATGATATCAAGTTGTCTTTCCTTTACGCTTGATGCAGTTTGCAGGGTTTGGTTTGCGACTTCATGAGTCACTAGTGCGTTTTTGCAAATGCCCGATGCGGTGAATAGCTTTTCCAGAAGTCGATCGGTAAGGTCGGGGTATTTTTGGAGATTTCGATCCCCTAGTTTAAGCCTCTTGACAACTCATCAACAATGAAAGGATGGCCTCATGGCCACTTTACTTCAAGAAAAATACGAGGCCCGCAAGGCCGAGGTCAATGCTCGCTTCGAGCAGCTTCGCAGTAACGAGGAAGAGCTCAACCGAATCTTTGCCAAGATCTACAATATGGAGGGTGAGGTGCCCCATCGAGGTCGAGGATAAGTACGTTTCGGTGGCGCGCATTTTCAATACCGCCGACGAGATTCCCGAGAGCTATAAGGGCAACAAATACGTGCGCACCAAGCGAGACGAGATCACCTCGCTCATAAGCTATGCCGTGGGCTGCATGTTTGGCCGCTATTCGTTGGATGTGGACGGGCTGGTCCTGGCCGATCAGGGCGCCACAGTCGATGACTATCTGGTCAAGATGCCCAACTCTGATCATGTGACCTTTATGCCTGATAGCGATAACGTGCTGCCCATTACCGATGACGAGTACTTTGACGACGACATCGTGCGCTACTTTATCGACTTTGTGCGCACCGTGTATGGCGAGGGGACGCTTGAGCAGAACCTAGCCTTTATTGCCGAGGCACTCGGCGGCAAGGGTACCTCGCGCGAGGTAATCCGCACCTACTTTTTGAAGGACTTCTTTAAGGACCACTGCCAGACCTATAAGAAGCGCCCCATCTACTGGCTGTTCGACAGCGGCAAGAAGAACGGCTTCAAGTGCCTTGTTTACATGCATCGCTATCAGCCTGACCTGTTGGCTCGCATCCGCACCGACTATGTGCATGAGCAGCAGGAGCGCTACCGTGCCCAGATCGGGTATGCCAACGATGCCCTTGTCAGTGCCGAGCGCGGCGAGCGCGTGCGCTTGGATAAGCGCATCAAAAAGCTCAACGACCAGCTCAAAGAGACCGTTGCCTACGAGGAGAAACTGCACCACTTGGCAGACCAGATGATTAAGATCGACCTGGATGACGGCGTCAAGGTCAACTACGCCAAGTTTCAGGATGTGCTGGCGAAGATTAAGTAACTGCAGATACGGTAAGGATATTCATGCCCAAGATCGATGTAGAAGAACAGCTCAAGCTGCGATTTTTGCAGCCGTTGTCCTCATGCGCGCCGCGCCGTGTGGTGGTTTGGCACGATGCAGACGGCGAGTTTGCTCCTGAGTTTGAGCGATTGGCTGCCGAGGGTTTCGACGGCGTGGGGGCCGATGCCGGCGTAATGCCTGCTCACGGTGACCTTGAGCGCCCGGTGCGCTTTGTTGAGGCCTGCGAGGGCCGTATGTTTGCCGTCAAGAAGCTCATCAACCGCGATGACCTTGCGAGCGATATCTTGCTGTATCGCCGTTGCCCGCGCGGCAGGCTTGAGGGTGATTGGCTTGCCGATGTTGAGCTGTATGCCGATCAGTTCCAGGCTGACTATCTTTCGCTTTTGGCCGATCAGCTGGGCATCGAGAATATCGACGCCGTGCGCGAGAGCCTGCGCGAGCACAAGACGTTTTTTGATGCCAAGACCCGCTGCGCTAAGTTTGCCGCGTGTGTTCCGCATGCCTCGGGCGCATCCGATATCGAACTCGGCATCCTTACGGTGATTTTTGGCGGTAAAGAGCTTGGTGACGCGCGCCCCGCGTTTGTGCTGCGTGGCTGTATGACCATGCTGCTGCACGAGGGTCCCGAGGCGCTGGCCGAGTTGATGGACAAGTACTGCGTGCGCGATGTGCTCTCTGCCTTTATGCTTCGCTGCTATGGGTTTGAGGGACCGCTGTATGAGCGCGACTCATTGCTTATGCTTTCATCCCATGTGCTCCTTACAGCGGCGTCTACCGCGCTTCCCGAGGGAGCGCTCAAGGGACTCGAAAGCTATGTGGCTCCCGCCTACGGCCCCTATTGCCTTGAGGCGGTGCGCGCGTGGGACTAGGCCGCCGATACCCAGGCGTCGAGCGAGGACCTATTTGAGATCTGTCGTTTGGTGGAGGATGCCCGCGGGCTCTTTGTGCGGTTTGAGGCTCTGCCGATCGATGCGCTGGCCTCGCTTGATGTGTTCCCGTGCGTCAATGAGGCTGTGCTCTCGCAGCTGTTCTGCTCGTTTGCCCAGGGTGCAGACCGTGTTGAGGACGCACGCGCCTTTGTGGCGCGTCGCTGCGACCTAAGCTGGTATCGCCGTGTCGAGAGCTACTTTGGTTTGCTTGCCGCTGTGGCCGATATGTGCGCATTTAGGCAGGCACATGCGGGCGGGTTCCATCTGGCGCAACCCCAGCAGGTGTGGGATGCCTATACGTCCGATTGGTATTCCATGGATGCTGCCTATCGCCATATGTGCACCGCGTATCTGCGGGCGCGCTCCGTCGAGTGCGATACGCTCGAGGAGCCTGCCCGCGCTGTGGCGGACTGGGCGGAGAATCTCTACAGTAACTGGTTCTTGGCCGATGCCAATGCCTGCTGGACATCCGCTGCGCAAGGGGAGTGGGCCGATTGCGGCTACATCGAGGGTCCCGAACGGCAGGATGAGTTCTACTGGCATGTGCTACCCGCCTTTGTGGGTTCTGCCAAAACAACAGTCGTTATCGTGAGCGATGCGCTGCGCTATGAGGTTGCCCGCGACGTTGCGGCGCTGCTCGAGCGCGAACGCGGCGGCAACGTCAAGGTCTCTAGCATGCAGGCGGTCTTTCCCTCCATTACCGAGGTGGGCATGCCTGCACTGCTGCCGCACCAGGTGCTTGAGCTTGCAGAGGATGGCGCGTTTGTGTTGGCTGACGACATGCCCACTGCGACGACTCCGCAGCGCGAGGCCGTGCTTGCCCACGTTGAGCCTACAGCCCGCGCTTTGCGCTCGAGCGCATACCTCAACATGGCGGGAACCGAGCGCAAGGCGATGCTCAAGGACTCAAGACTTGTCTACCTCTACCACAACAAGATCGATGTCACGGGCGAGAAGGCCGCTACGCAGGATGACGTCTTCGGTGCCTGTGCGGACACCGTGGAGGAACTTGCTGCGTTGGCGCGTCGCGTGTGCACCGACGCCCCGGGCGCGCGTGTTGTTATAACGGCGGACCACGGCTTTATCTACACGCGCCGGGAGCTCAGCGAGTGTCAGATGCTCGGCAAGCCAGATCTTCCCTTCCTTGACGCTCCCGTCATGCACGGCAAGCGTCATCTGGTGGTGCCCAACGAGGCCGTGGCCAAGCTTTCGGACGAGGCATGCGGGGTGTTTGTTAATGTTGACATGGGACGTTTGGGTGCCGGCTTTGAGGGGTTTGCCCCGCGCGAGAACGTGCACTTCAAGCGTCCCGGTGGTACTAACAACTACGTCCACGGCGGCATGAGCTTGCAGGAGCTTTGCGTGCCCGTTATTGGATTTTGGCGTGCGCGCTCGGGTTCCAAGGACTTTGTCGACACGCGCGCGGCGACGTTGCGCGTGCTAAGTGAGGGGCGCCGGGTGACCAACTCGCTCTTCTCGCTCAACTTGATCCA
>CAUAEH010000054.1 GCA_958427975.1 uncultured Collinsella sp.
GTTGAACTTTTTAACATCCATCTTGGGGAAGATGTAGAACGCCGCACGCGGCTTAACCACCGAGATGCCGTCGATCTTGTTGAGCGCCTCATACACAAAGTTGCGCTGCTCGTAGACACGGCCGCCGGGACGGATGTAGTCGTTGACGGACTGATGGCCACCGAGTGCCGTCTGGACGATCGACTGGGCCGGCACGTTGGAGCACAGGCGCATGTTAGAGAGCATGTTGACGCCCATGATGAAGTCGCTCATGCAGCGCTGGTTGCCCGAAAGCACCATCCAGCCAATACGATAGCCCGCGATCATGTGCGACTTGGAAAGGCCGCTAAAGGTGACGCAGGGCAGGTCGGGGGCGAGCGAGGCAATCGAGACGTGCTCGTAGCCGTCCATGCACAGGCGGTCGTAGATCTCATCGGCAAAGATCATCAGCTGATGCCTGCGTGCAATCTCGACGATGCCCTCGAGCACCTCGCGCGGATAGACGGAACCCGTAGGGTTGTTGGGGTTGATGATGACGAGGGCTTTGGTCGCGCTCGTAATCTTGGACTCCATATCCTCCAAGTCGGGATACCAATCCGCCTGCTCATCGCACAGATAATGTACGGGATGACCGCCGGCAAGGGTTGCGCACGCCGTCCAGAGCGGATAGTCGGGGCTGGGGATCAGAATCTCGTCGCCGTTGTCGAGCAGCGCGTTCATCGAAAGCTGAATGAGCTCGGACACACCGTTGCCCGTGTAGATATGCTCCATCTGAACGTTGGGCAGGCCCTTGATCTGCGAATACTGCATGATCGCCTTGCGCGCGGAGAACAGGCCACGCGAGTTGGAATAGCCTTCGCAGTCGGGCAGCTGCTGGCGCATGTCCTTGATGACCTCATCGGGCGTGCGGAAACCGAAGGGCGCCGGGTTGCCGATATTGAGCTTGAGGATGCGCTCGCCCTCGTCCTCCATACGGGCGGCCTCGTCGACGACGGGACCGCGCACGTCATACAGGACGTTGTCGAGTTTGGTGGATTTAGAAAAAGTACGCATGGTGGTGCTCCTTGCAATTTGAGCTGAGGGATGGGGTTCGGGCTTGGAATCGTTGCGGGGTGATGATGCCTCGCCTTGATCGGCGTCGCCGGCAAGCAGCCAGGTAACATCGACCTCCAAAATCCGGGCGAGCAGCTCAGCCACATCGCGCCGCGGGATCGTCTTGCCGCTCACATATTGGCTCATCTGACTCTTGCCGAGTTTTTTGCCGAGCATCTCCGATGCGCGGATTACGTCCGACTGGCGAACGTCGCGATCGGACATAGTCTGTCGCAGGCGATCGCTAAACGTCTCTTGGGCCACTAGAACCTCCTTGCTGGCAAAGTTCAATTTATAGAACACGAATTGAACCATGGTTCAATTTAGCAAGCAGTATAACGCGGCGCTTCATTCGAAAGTTCAATTTCATAAGAAAATGTATCGGACTCCGAGATCTGCCCAAAGCAAACAATGGCGTGTACACGTTTAGAGGTATTCGAGAAAACGGGCGGCGGCAAGCGAAACATCGGCCGTTCGATATATGGCGTTGATCTGCCGATGGGGATGTCCCTCGAGCGAACGCACAGCAACATCGAACTGACAACGGCGCAAGATGAGCGCGGGAAGAATGCTCACGCCCAGGCCGTCCTCGACCATAGCCATAATCGCATAATCATCCCAGGTCGACAGCTTGGAGCACACCGTCAGTCCCGCCCGACGGAACAGCGGCGTAATCTCGTCATCGGTGCCGCGTTCTAGCAGAATAAACTGCTCGTTGGCTAAATCGGCAAGAGAAATGACCTCCGCCGTGGCAAGCAAAGAGTCTGCCGGCACTACTGCCATCAACTCGTCGCGCACCAAAGACCGCGATGTCATGCCGTTTTCTCGGGGCTCACGCGGGATAAAGCCCAGATCGCAGCGCCCTTCCGCCACCCATTGTTCAATCTCTGAGTAATCACCCATCAGCAACTCATAATCGACGTCCGGGTGATCGGCGCGAAAGCGCGCAATCACCGGCGGCAGCACGTGGGTCGCCACACTCGAAAACGTACCGATGCAGATTTTGCCGCGCATGAGCCCACGCATCTCATCCACCCGTCGCTGCAAACGAACAAATTCCTCGCATAACGCCTCGACCGCCGGCATAACTTGCCGCCCGTCAGCAGAAAGCACTACGCCCTCGCGACTGCGGTCGAGCACCTTAAAGCCCCAATCGGCCTCAAGATCGGCCACCATACGGCTCACGCCCGACTGCGAATAGCTCAGCCGCTCGGCGGCGCGCGTAAAACTGCCGGCGCGCACGGTCTCGAGCAGCACCTGCATCTTTTGAATATTCGTTTCCACGGCACCCCTCCATCTTTGCATGAGTTTTTGTCATGTTAGCCATGCATTATATTCGCTTTTCTTCTAAAGCCAGTTCACCCATAGTGAAGATGCTCGGATATAGAGGGGATGTCAGCGCATGAACAACGGACTGTTTACGTACTTAGCAGCATTGCTATTGTTTGGCTCCAACGGCATTATCGCCGCTGCCATCGCGCTGCCGAGCTCGGATATCGTGCTACTGCGTACGTTTTTGGGCGCACTCTCGCTTGTCACCATTCTCGCCATCACCCAACGCCATAAGTTGCAGGCGCCATCTCGCCCCCGCGAAGCCGCAGCCCTCCTCCTTTCGGGAGCCGCGCTGGGCGCCAGCTGGATTTTTCTGTTCCGCGCCTACCAGACGATCGGCGTCGGCGTATCCTCGCTGCTGTACTACTGCGGCCCCATCATTGTCATGGCGCTCTCCCCGCTCATCTTCGGCGAAAAGCTGACCGGTGGTAAAATCACCGGCTTCATAGCCGTCGCCTGCGGCGCCTTCCTCATCGCGGCCCAAGGCCTCGGCGGCAATATGCCCATCGCAGGTATCGTGTGCGGCATCGCCTCGGCCTTCTGCTACGCGTTGATGGTCATTGCCAGCAAGGGTGCGCCACACATCGAAGGCCTCGAGAACTCCACGCTCCAGGTGAGTGCCGCCTTTGTGACCGCGCTGGTCCTCACGCTCATCACGCAGGGTGCTCCCTCATTCCTGTCCGCCGGCGTCGCCGCAGGCATCGATTGGCGCGCCGTCGTCATGCTCGGCGTCGCCAAACTGCCTGTGCAGACCGTCGCCGTCGTCGGCTACCTCGAGCCGCTTTCGGCCGTCGTGTTCTCCGCCGTTCTTTTGTGCGAAGCCATAACACCGGTCCGCCTGATGGGCGCCGCGCTTATCATCGGCGGCGCGATTTTTTGCGAACTCGCCGGCAAACGCGCAAACGCCAAGGCTGGCATCGCCCAGACAGTACGTGCTTAAAAGCCCCTGCTTTGAAATACTACCTGCGTATATGAATAATCCCCCGATGGGGATTATTGTCTAAAACACCCCGATGTGCCAAACTGCTCTTATATGTATAAAGATGGCATAAAGGTCTACTGCTCGTGGCAGAGGCCAGATGTCCAAGGGAGTCCTCGTGGCACACAATAAACTGGAGGCAAACCTCCAAGACCAGCGCGGGCAAGGCGGGCACGGAGCCATCCCCCTCTCCGCTGGCATGCTGCTCGTAACGCTCGGCGTCGTCTATGGCGACATCGGCACGAGCCCCATGTACACCATGAAATCAATCGTCGCCAACAACGGCGGCATCGGTACCGTCAGCGAAGACATGATCCTGGGCGCGCTTTCGCTCGTCATCTGGACCATGACGCTCGTGACCACGGTCAAGTACGTGGTAATCGCCATGAAGGCCGACAACCACAACGAAGGCGGCATCTTCGCCCTGTTCAGTCTCGTGCGCAAGGTGGCGCCATGGCTGATTCTCCCCGCCATGATCGGCGGCGCGGCGCTGCTCGCCGACGGCATCCTCACCCCCGCGGTCACGGTCACCACAGCCATTGAGGGCCTGCGTACCATCGAGTGGGGCCACGCGCTATTGGGTGACGGTCAGACCAATGTGATCATCATCACCATCATCATTATCTGCGGTCTGTTTGCCATGCAGCACGCCGGCACCTCGTCCATCGGCAAGCTGTTCGGTCCGCTCATGACGCTATGGTTCCTGTTCCTGGCGGGCGCCGGCCTGCTCAACATGCTCGGCAACCTGTCCATCTTGCGCGCCCTCAACCCCATTCGCGGCATCATGTTCCTGTTCTCGCCCATCAACCACTCGGGCATCATGGTGCTCGGCTTCGTCTTCCTGTCGACGACCGGCGCCGAGGCACTCTATTCGGACATGGGTCACGTGGGCAAGGCAAACATTTACGCATCCTGGCCGTTCGTAAAGGCGGCCCTCATCCTTAACTATCTGGGTCAGGGCGCCTGGCTGCTCGCCAACAACTCCAATCCCCAGATGCTCGCGATGGATATCGTCAACCCGTTCTATATGATGCTCCCCGAGCCCCTGCGCCCCTTTGCCATCGTGCTTTCGGCCGTAGCGGCCATCATCGCCTCGCAGGCGCTCATCACCGGCTCGTTCTCGCTGGTATCCGAGGCCACGCGCCTCAACCTTATGCCGCATCTGCGCATCCACTACCCCAGCGACACCAAGGGCCAGCTCTATATTCCGCTCGTCAACAACATCATGTGGGTCGGCTGCATCTTCATCGTGCTGCTGTTCCAAAACTCCGAGCGCATGGAGAGCGCCTACGGCCTCGCCATTACCGTGACTATGCTCATGACCACGACGCTATTGACGAGCTATATCGCCGGCATTCTCAAGCACAAGCTGGGCGCCTGCGTCTTCGCCCTGCTCTTCGGCGCCATTGAGCTGTGCTTCTTCGCTTCGTGCCTCACCATGTTCTTTGACGGCGGCTACGTCATGATCTTCCTGGCCGCACTGCTGTTTGGCCTTATGTATGTGTGGCGTCGCGGCACCGCCATCGAGCGCACGCAGACGATTCTGCTGCCCGTCTCCAAGTACATCGATCAGCTCAACCGCCTGCGCAACGACGAGACCTACCCCGTGCTTGCCGACAATCTGGTATTCCTCACCAACAGCCCCGATCCGCTCACGCTCGACCGCGACGTGCTCTATTCCATCCTGGACAAACATCCCAAGCGCGCCAAGGCATACTGGTTCATCAACGTGCACGTTACCGACGAGCCCTATACGCACGAGTATTCCGTTGAGACCTTTGGCACAGACTTCCTGTTCCGCGTGCGCTTGGACCTGGGCTTTAAGGTCAATCAGCGCATCAACGCCTACCTACGCCAGATCGTTGGCGACCTGATGGCATCAGGTGAGTTGCCGCCGCAGCATCACACCTACTCCATCTACGAGACACGCGGCAACGTGGGCGACTTCCGTTTTTGCATGCTGCGCAAGATGCTTGCCCCCGAAACGGACATCAACCGCAACGATCATCGCGTCATGGCCATCAAGTACGCCGTCCGCCGCGCCTGCGGAAGCCCGGCACGTTGGTACGGTCTCGAGAACTCGGCCATCATCATCGAGTACGTGCCGCTGTTTGCCCGCATGCGCCCGGCCGTTAAGCTCGTGCGCACCCAGGTGCCGCTCGAGGTTCAGATCGAAGAGGCCGAGGAAATGGAAGTCGACATCTTCTCGGACGACTTGGTCAACGGCAACGAGGCCGGCAAGAGCATGAACGTCGATCCCACCGAGCTGCTCGAGAGCGTCGCCGATACGCCCGAGCAACAGCAACTCGACGGACTCGAGAGCACCCAGCTCAACGACGCCAACTTCTAACACGCCACCAGCCATTGACGACAACGGCTCCGCATCTCATAAAAGGTGCGGAGCCGTTTTATGTCGCAACGGACCGGTGAGCTACGAACGGCGCGGCTCGGGAACCACGAGCCTATCGGGGCTCGCGCCCTCGGCATCCATCAGGCTCACGTAGCGAATCGACGGATCCCCATACATCGCGTAGTAATAATTGCCCGTGCGCGCGCTAAAGCATCCGGTGTAGATAGTCTTCTCGAACTTGCCATCGCCCATCCTGGACGCTCCCTCGATCATCACCACGCCCTCGAGCGAGCGGAACATGCGAACGACGTTTTCGGTCTCGCTCTCCTTTTGCGGGTAATTGGCATTGAGGTACGCCGCCTTTACAAAACGGCTCGGCGAATAGCAATCGCCCGGAATGCCGCGCATGCCGGCACCGGCTCCATAGGGCTTGAGCTCGGCACCACGCCATGTCGCCGTCTGCGGAAAATCGCTTGTGGCGGTGATATAGGTGCGCAGGTTTTCCATGTGCCACGGGAAGGTCGGCTGGTTGGCAAGGGTGTCGACCAGATCGTCGTATACATGCAGGCCGTCAGCCATCATCTCGACCACGATGCTGCGCTGGCTGTCGCCGATAATCCAATGGAGCAGCGACACGCCCAGCCCCTCTCCGGCAGATTTGGCGACAATCACCGTGTCGCGCAGCGCGGCCTCGACCTCATCGACCGTCGAGAACGTCGCTGCCACCCACAGGGGAAACTCATAGGCCGCGATATTGGTCTTGCCGTCGACAGGGTCCTCGGCATACTCGGCATAACCCGGGAAATTGAGACCCGCCACGGCGAGGCCCGCATCGTTGCCGCAATCGAAGAACATAGGGTAGTTCCTGTAATCGATGCACATACCGATCACCGCGTGCGCCGCTGTCGCGTCGTCGATAAACGAATACGGAATGTGAAACCCGCGCGGCATCACGCGAACCTGTTGGCCGTAGTCAAAGCTCCAGTCGAGATTGCGGCCCAGATACATGTGGCCAGAATTATCGGTAAATCGAATACTCGTACACATAGCGCCTCCTAGCTTTACGTTCTTGCTAATTTCATTGTCTCCAAACAAAAAGGCGCTAAACACAAAAGCCCGGACATGACAACAATGTCACGCCCGGACTATTCAAGCAGGATAAACTCAACCAAGTTAACCCCGCAGGTCGTCTAAGGGGTCAAAGTGCCGCAGATTGCCACGAAAGAGGAGCGAAGCGTACTTAAGGTACGCGAGCGACGATTGAGCGGCAAGGTGCGGCGCTTTGGTCCCCTTAGACCAACTTTCCAAGACAGTGATCGATCATATGCTGGATCATCTGTGCCTCAAAGCCCGCGTAGTCGCGGCGGCACTCCTTCATCTTGCCGTCGACAATCTGGTCAAAGGCAACCTTGCACTTGATATAGCGCGTGGACTTGGTGACCTCCTCGTGCGTCAGGCAGCTCTCCTCCATCTTGCTGGCACCCAGGCCAAACACCAGACGGGGGTTGTAGAGTACGTGGGGCTCGCCGGCATCGTCCAGGTAGACGCAAACCTTCTTGGTAACGCCAATCTGGTTGGCGGCCAAGCAGCCGGCATCATCGAGCGACTTGATGGTATCAATCAAATCCTGAGCGACCGACTCGTCCTCGACAGTCGCAACCTCGCAACGCTGAGACAGGATAGCCTCGTCGCGGCAGAGCTCTTTAATCATACGTTCCTCCATAGGGGTCGTTGTAACCGCTTAAGTATACGGTACCTACACAATTTCATGCGAAAGATACCGCCCGTCCGTTACAAACCGCCGAACATCAACATGTGAGGAACACCAACTTCACAAAGGCGATATAGTAGGTGAGTTCGTGTCAATCGGCCTAAACTCGGGGCCGAACAAGGAAAGGGTATGCATGGACGAACTTTTTCACGTCAGTGAGCGCAAGTCCACAATCGGGACCGAACTCCGCGCTGGACTGACAACATTCCTGGCGATGGCCTACATCATCGCCGTCAACCCCGCGGTGCTCTCGGGCGCTGGCATCGATGCGGGAGCGCTCGCCTGCGCCACCTGCCTGGGCGCCGGCATCATGACCATCTGCATGGGCATCTTCGCCAACCGCCCGCTCGCCTGCGCGTCGGGCTTAGGCGTCAACGCGATGATCGCTGGAATCACCACCACCGTCTGCGGCGGTGACTGGCACGTGGCCATGAGCGTCATCTTCCTTGAGGGCGTCGTCATCTTGCTGCTCGTGCTTTGTGGCCTGCGCGAGGCCATCATGGACGCCATCCCGGTTGTCCTGCGTCACGCCATCTCGGTGGGTCTGGGCCTGTTCATCGCCATGATTGGCCTGTGCGATGCCGGCATTATCACCGCTGGCGCCGGTACACTCGTCGGTCTGGGCGACATCACCTCCCCCACCTTCATCGTCGGCATCATCTCCATCCTGGTGACAGTCGCCCTCGCCTGCCGCAACGTCCCCGGCTCGCTGCTCATCGGCATCGTCGTCGCCGTCATCGCCGGTATCCCCCTAGGTGTGACCCAGGCTCCGACCGGTATCATCGCCCCGCTCGACTTCTCGAGCATCGGTGGCCCCATCGCCGACGCCGGCGGCGTGCCTGCCATCGTCAAGGTCCTTACCGACCCCGCGCTCCTCGTCATCTCGTTCTCGCTGCTCATGAGTGACTTCTTCGACACCATGGGCACCGCGATGGCCGTGGCCAAGCAGGGCGAGTTCCTCACCGACGACGGCAACGTCGAGAATATCAAGGAGATCCTGATCGTCGACTCCGCCGCCGCTGCTGTGGGCGGTTTCATGGGCGTCTCCTCCATCACCACCTTCGTCGAGTCCACCTCCGGCGCCGCCGACGGTGGCCGCACGGGCCTCACCTCCGTCACCACCGGCGTGCTGTTCATTCTCGCTGCGTTCTTCTCCCCCATCGTCACCATCGTTTCCAGCGCCGCCACCTGCGGTGCCCTGGTCTACGTCGGCTACCTCATGATGAGCGAGGCCTCCGAGATCGACTGGTCCGACGTGTCGCAGGGTTTCCCGGCGTTCATGATTGTCGCCGGCGTGCCCTTCACCTACTCCATCTCTGCCGGCATTGGTCTGGGCTTTATCGCCTACGTGATCGTCGCGCTCTTTAAGGGCGAGGCCTCCAAGATCAAGCCGCTCATGTGGATTGCAGCCCTTGCCTTCCTCGTCTACTTCTTCGTGGCGTAACAGCATAGTCTGCCAAAGCAAAACAACAAGGCGTGGAGCCGCATCGAGCGGCTCTGCGCCTTTCTTTTAGCGCCTGCCCCCGTGCCAGCGTGCGACAATTGAGGCTGTCAATATCACAACACCGAGAGAAGCCTGCCTTGGAAGCGCATCATAAGCAGATAACCGTTTATTCAGAGTGTGCGGAAGGCGCACCCGTCATCTACCTCCCCGTGGTTATGGGCGACGGTAGTGAAGTCTACGAGCGCTGCCGAGAGCTCGACTGCCCGCCGTTCACCCTTGTCGCCATTGGAGGGCTCGATTGGAATCGCGAGCTGAGCCCCTGGGAATGTGAGGGAACTATACGAGATGCCGAGCCCTTTGGTGGACAGGCTGCTGGTTTTCTTGACGAGTTGTTGAAGCAGATAATCCCCCAGGCCGAATCATCGCTCCCGCAACCGCCCGCCTGGCGCGGCGTTGCCGGCTACTCGTTGGCGGGTCTTTTTGCACTGTGGGCACTTTGGCAAACAGATGTCTTTGAGCGCGCAGCGAGTGCATCGGGGTCGTTGTGGTTCCCCGGCTTTATCGACTACGCGCGCGAGCGCACGATGACGGCTACGCCCGACGCCGCCTATCTGTCGCTCGGTAAAAGGGAAACCAAGACGCCCAACCGCATGATGCGGCACGTACTCGACGATACGCGCGCGATGGAAGAGCTGTTTATCGAGCGCGACATCCCAACAACGCTGGAGCTCAACCCCGGCAATCATTTTGCCCAAACTGACCTGCGCATGGCGCGCGGCATTCACTGGATACTGACGCATTAAAAATGGCGTCCACGCGTACGCACGGGCGCCATTTTTTGATTTAGCTGAACACAACTACTATTCGACAGTCTCCTCGAGTTCAGATACGGCGGGCGTCGAGGATTGGGACATGGATGTCCTTTCGAATGGAAGGGCGATCAGGCATATCGGATAACCTGCCCGAACGATACGATCCGAACCATTGTACGCGATACACTATGCCTCGCACGCGCCGCCACCTGCAAACACTAGCGCTATTTCCAAACGCGCTCGGCAATGCGCTTGACCAGCGCGATCTTTGCCCATTGCTCATCCTCGGTCAGCTTGTTGCCAATCTCGCAGCTGGCAAAGCCGCACTGAGGCGACAGATACAGGTTCTCGAGCGGCACGTACTTTGCGGCTTCACGGATGCGCTCGACGATAACATCCTCGTTCTCGAGCTCTGCCGCCTTGGTGGTTACCAAGCCCAGCACGACCTTCTTGCCCGGGGCAACGTACTTGAGCGGCTCAAAACCGCCGGCGCGCGGCGTATCGAACTCCAGGTAAAATGCGTCGACATCCTCGTTTGCGAACAGGTACGGCGCGATGGGGTCATAGCCGCCCTCGAAGGCATAGGTAGAGTGGTAGTTACCACGGCACACGTGCGTGTTAATGACCAGGTCGTCGGGCTTGCCCTCGATGGCGGCGTTGTTGAGCGCCACGCCCAGCTCGCTTACCTTCTGCAGGTCGACCGGGCTCATGCCGGTCTTTGCCACGAAATCGGTATCGCAGTAGATGCCCCAGGTGCAGTCATCAAACTGGATGTTGCGGCAGCCTGCTGCGTACAGGTCGGCAATCACCGTGCGATAAGCGGCTGCAATGGCGTCGGCAAGTTCCTCATCGGTCTTGTAGACGGCGCGCAGACTCTCCTGCTGGCCATCGCAGCGATCGAGCGTGACCTCAGAGAACGTCTGGATAGGCGCCGGGATGGTCTGGCGTGCAACGTGGCCCTCCCCCTCGAGCGCCTTGACAAACTTAAAGTGCTCGACGAACGGATGGTTCTCGCCGCTGATAGGGCCGGTCACCACGGCGGTATCGGCGGTAGTCTCCTCATCGTGGAACATATAGCCCGTGCGCGAGGTACGACGCTCAATACCGCTGAGTCCCCACATAAAATCGAGGTGCCAGTAGCTGCGGCGAAACTCGCCATCGGTGATAACCTGCAGGCCAGCGGACTTTTGCTTGTCCACCAGGTCGCGAATGGCCTCATCCTCGACGGCCTTAAGACCGGCGGCGTCGAGTGTGCCCGCGGCATAGGCGGCACGTGCATCCTTAACAGCCCGTGGACGAAGAAAACTGCCGACGATATCGGCGCGAAACGGCGCGTTCGGTTGAATCAAAGTGCTCATAGATATCTCCCTTTGCATTGGTTGCTTTACCGAGACAGAGTATGAGCGCTCATGTGGCCATCGTAAAATATATGTTTATAACAGTTTGATATAGATGTTTCCTATATCAGTCTGAACTGCCATAAAGAGACTTGAACCGTGCGGAGCACAGCACCCTAGATATGCTGACGAATCGCGTCGATATAGGCCCGACCGTAGCGCGTGAGCGTCGTGTTCTTGCGCGTGATGATGCCGATCTCCATGTACTCATCCACATCGAGCGGAATCGAGATAATGCCGGGGCCGTTGAGTTCGTGGCTAATCACGCCCGAGCACACCGTGTAGCCGTTGAGGCCCATGGCCAGGTTGAACAACGTCGCACGGTCGCGCACGCGGATATTCTTGCGGCGCTCAAACGTCGAGGTCAGTTCCTCGGAATAGTAAAACGAGTTGTAGCTGCCCTGCTCGTAGGACAGGAAGGGATAGTCCTCCAGGTCCTCGAGCGTCACGCTGGAGCGGCCCGCCAGCGGATGGTCTGCACACACAAAAACGTGCGGTGTGGCGCAGAAGAGTCCTTCGAACACGAGCTCGTTGGCCGCCAGCATGCGCTCGATGACCTCGCGATTGTGCTCGGACAGGTACAGGATGCCGAGTTCGCTTTTCATATGCGCGACGTCCTCGATAATCTCGTGAGTCTGCTCCTCGCGCAGGGTAAAGTCGTAGCGCGCGGCATCGAACTCACGGATCACATCGACAAACGCGTTGACGGCAAAGGAATAATGCTGACAGCTCACACTAAAGTGCGGCACCTGCTCGGATGCGCCCTTGTACTTACCTTCGAGCAGATCGGCCTGGTCAAGCACCTGTCGCGCGTAGCCCAAGAAGGTCTCGCCTTCCTCGGATACAACGACACCCTTGTTAGTGCGCTCAAAGATGCGCACACCCATCTCGTTTTCGAGATCGCGGATCGATGCGGTAATCGAAGGCTGCGACACAAAGAGCCGGCGCGAGGCCTCGGTGATGCTGCCGCATTCGGCAACTTTGACGACATACCTGAGCTGCTGAAGCTTCATGGATTTCTCCCTAGACGTTCGTGACGTCGAAACCCGTCGCATCCATCTGGCGCATAAACGGCGGCATCTCCCCCGTCGCGGCGCAGGCGGCAATCTGATGCAGAGCCCCGGCGACCGCATCGTCTGCCGCAGCGCCGATATGCCAGCGCGCGGCAGCCGTGACGGCCTCGTTGGCATTGGCGACTGCAACGGAGTTGGGAACGGCATCGATCATGGGCAGGTCGTTATCGGAATCACCGAATACGGCCACCTCGTCGGGCGTCAGGTCCAAAGCGCGCGCCAGCTCCAGCGCAGCGCAGCCCTTGTCCCAACCAGCCGGAAGGATGTCGAACAGGCGCACTCGGTTGTTGGGAAACACAAGCGAGAGTTCCGGCACCTCGGCGGCAACGCGCTCACGCAGCTCGGCAAGCTCTTCGCGCGAGCGGGCGCTCCAGATATTCGCCTTGAACACCGGCGCGTCATCGACAACAGGACGGCACGGGGCCTCTTCGCCTTTGAGCCATGCGTTGCCGCCCGACTCCATGGCGCGACGAACGCGCTCGGGATCACTCGTCACGCAATAGGCATCGTTGCCCCAAAAGTCATCGCCCAGGCTATAAACCTTCAGATAGGTATCGTCGGTCTCTTGCTCAAGATAGTCGGCAAGGCGCATGAGGGCACCGTTGTCGCTCGCACGGGAGGCAACAACCTCGCCGTCGACAAACATCACCTGGCCGTTACAGAACGCACCGGTCGAGAAGCACTCGGAACGATTTTTGAACATCCAGCCCATCGCGGACGGCTGGCGACCCGAAACCGGGCCAAAGTGCAGACCCGCCGCCTGCATGGCATGAATGCCCTCGATGGCGTAGTCGCTGGCGCCGTCATGCCCGGCTGGAATCAGCGTATCGTCCATATCGGTCAGCACAAGTTTAATCATAAGGCCCCCATTCGTATCGGTCCTACCTATTGTAACGACCTGCCAAAATAAACCTGTCCCTTTTTGGCAGGTGCGTTAGTATAGGGAACAACAGATTCGATGCGGGAGTGCCGGCGGTGCAAACCACA
>CAUAEH010000055.1 GCA_958427975.1 uncultured Collinsella sp.
GCCCTCGCGGCCTAGTCGCTATTTAGGGCGTCCAAGATTTGGGACGCAGTTCACACGCGCTGCAGGGTCTTTTTGCATGTCATGTTTAGTTGTGGCCAACGCCTTAGAGAGCGGCAACGACCTCGATCTCGACCAGACCGCCAGCCGGAAGGGCGGCAACCTGGAAGGCGCTGCGCGCGGGGAACGGGGCCTCAAACTTGGAGGCGTAGATCTCGTTCACGGCGGCGAAGTCGGCGATGTCGGCCAGGTAGACCGTGGTCTTGACGACATCGGCAAAGGTAGCGCCGGCAGCGGTCAGCAGGGCCTCGACGTTGGCGAGGGACTGCTTGGCCTGGGCCTCGACGCCCTCGGGCATCTTGCCGGTCGCGGGATCGATGCCCAGCTGGCCGGACAGGAACACCATGTTGCCGGCCTGGATACCGGGGGAATACGGGCCGATGGCTGCGGGTGCGTTATCGGAAGACACGACGGTCTTGCTCATGTTTTTCTCCTTACGATCAATTGAGAGAGCGTGAGCGCGGTGTTCACACCGGGAGGCACAGTTCGGTCTGAACACCGCGCTTGATTGGGATAGTACTCAAGGTTTCTGTTTGATGCAAGAATATTATCAGCTTGCGAGAATATTTTATCGCCCAACGGTTTCCCCGAACCGCCGAACGGTTCTCATGTGGAGCAGCCAGTCCAAGCTGCTGAAGACTTTGTCCTGCTTAGGCTGCGGGCGTCGCCCACCGCAGCGACGCCACTATACTTTTGAATATCTGAGCATTTTGAAAGGCAGGATATGACCGCAACCGCCAGCCGAACCACTAACCGCAGGCCCGAGCTTTTGGCCCCCGCCGGAGGCCCGGAGCCCTTTGCCGCCGCGCTCGCCGCCGGGGCAGACGCCATCTACTGCGGCATGGGCAGCTTCAACGCCCGCCGCAAGGCAACCAACTTTACCGACGAGGCCTTTGAGCAAGCCTGCCGCGCCGCGCATCTAGCCGGGTCGCGCGTCTACGTCACGGTCAACATCGCCATCAAGCAGTCCGAGATGGGCGATGCACTGCAGCTCATTCATCGCTGCTCCACGCTGGGCGCCGATGCCTTCATTATCCAGGACTGGGGTCTGTTCTTTGAGGCCAAGCGCACCATGCCCGGCATCGAGACACATATCTCGACCCAGGCGAACATCCACGACGACCGCGGAACCCTTTGGTGCCGTGAGCAGGGCGCCGACCGCGTGACTCTCTCGCGCGAGCTCTCCATCGACGAAATCGCCGCCATTCACGACGCCGCGCCCGATGTGGACCTTGAGGTCTTCAGCCATGGCGCCATCTGCTTTTGCTACTCGGGCCTGTGCCTGCTGTCGAGCTTTGCCATGGCGGGACGATCGGCCAACCGCGGCATGTGCGCCCAGCCCTGCCGCCTGCCCTACGAGTTGATCGACGAGAACGGTCGCGCGCTCTCCCCTGCCGGTCGCGAGCGCGCGCTGTGCCCGCGTGACACCAACACCTCACAGCTTGTTCGCCATCTGTATGACGCCGGCGCCGCATCGCTCAAGCTCGAGGGCCGCATGAAGGCACCCGATTACGTGTACTCCATCGTTGATGTGTATCGTCACGAAATTGACGACATGCTATCCGGAGCCGCCGTTGCCAAGGACGAGGAAGCCGCCCGCCAGCGCCAGCTCAAGCGCTGCTTTAACCGCGACTTTACGCACGCCTACCAGGATGGCACCTCGGGCGACGAGATGATGAGCTACGAGCGCTCCAACAACCGCGGCCAGATTGTGGGCACGGTGCTGGGCAGCCGTCTGGCCAACCGCGATGTACGCGGACTCAAGCCCGACGACCGCCGTCGCCGCGCCGCCATCGCCCGCATTGAGCTGTTTGAGCCCGTGGGCAAGGGCGACCTGCTGGAGCTTCGTCACGATAACGAGTTTGACCAGTTCCTGACCACCATTGCCGCCGATGATGCCGCCGCGGGCGACATCATCGAGTGCCGCGTGCCCCGCAGCATGCCCGAGGGCTGCCGCGTGCGCGTGATTCGAAGCCAGGGCGCCATTGACGCCGCCGGCGCCGCGCTCAAGCGCGATGTGCTGCGCCGCCGCGCCGTAGACGTGTCCGTTGTGGCACGTCTGGGCGAGCCGTTTACTGTCACACTCACCTGCTGTGACAACCCCATGCTCACCGCCACCGCCACGGGCTTCATCGTCGAGGCCGCCAAGACCCGCGCCGTCGAGGCGGCAGACTTGGTTGAGCATGTGGGCCGTATGGGCTCCTCGCCCTTTGAGGCGGCGAGCTTTGACGTTTCGCTCGACGCCGGCTGCGGTATGGGCTTCTCCGCCGTGCACAAGGTGCGCGCCGCCGCCTGTAAAGCATTGGAGGAGGCCATTCTGGCGCCGTACGAGGAGCGCGCGAAAACGCTCGAGATTCCGGTGCTCGACAAATGTACGTGTCCCATGCCCGAGCACTACCGCGACGAGCCGCAGATCTGCGCCGCCGTCACCACGCTCGAAGCCGCCGAGGCAGCTCGTGCGGAGGGTGCAACGCGCATCTACATGACCACCGACGCGCTCGAGGCTGTCGGACTCTCCCCTGCCGATGCATTTGAGCAGGGTATCGTGCCCGTACTCGACGAGGTCTGCCGCGCCGTCGACCACGAGCGCGTCGATCCTTGGATCAATGCCGGAGCCACCGTCGCCGTCGGCAATATCTCCGAGCTCGCCGTAGCCGCTCATGCCGGCGCCACGGTCGAGATTCGCTCTTGCCTGCCGGTGCATAACACGCCCTGCATGGAGGCGCTTGCCGAGCGCGGAGCCGGTGCGTTTTGGCTCTCGCCCGAGATCACGCTCGACGAGATCGTCTCGCTTGGCACCGCCGCGCCCGCAGCCCTGGGCATCACTGTGTTCGGCCGCCCGCGCGTTATGACGAGTGAGCACTGCATCCTGCAGGTGGCCAATGGCTGCATCCACGATTGCGCTAACTGCCGCCTGCGCGCCCGCAAGCTGTCGCTCAAGAATATCGACGGCAAGGTCATGCCCGTACGCACCGACATCCATGGCCGCTCTCGCCTGTACGACGCCTACCCCATCGACCTCACGCCGCAGGTTCCTCAGCTGCTCGATGCCGGCGTGCGCCGTCTTATGGTCGACGGAACCCTGCTCGAGACCGATGAGATCGCCCGTGCCGTCGCTCGCGTCCGTCGCGCCGTCGAGGCAGCTCAAGCCGGCCGCAAGCCCGCCGCCCGCCTGCGCGGGGCGACCTCGGGCTGCATGTTTGTGGGAATTAGCTAACCGAAAGGCTTACACGTGAACGAAGAACCTCAAGTCCTTTACTGCGACGCCTGGCTCATGGCCATCGATAAGCCCGCCGGCATGATCGTCCACGGCGACGGCACCGGCGAGCGCACGCTCACCGACTACGCCAGCGACCTGCTGCTGGCGATGGGTGACGGCTTTGCCGCGACCGACATGCAGCCGCTCAACCGCCTGGACCGCAACACCACCGGCGTGGTGTTGTTTTCGCTCGACAAACAGACGCAGCCCGCCTTTGACCAGATGGTGATCGACCACGCCTTCGAAAAGCACTATCTGGCGCTGGCCGAGGGCAAGATCGACTGGAACGAGAAGCTCATCGACAAGCCCATCGCCCGCGACCGTCACGACAGCCGAAAGATGCGCGTCGGCGCCAGCGGCAAGCCGTCTCAAACTCGCGTGAAGGTGCTCAAACGTCTTAAGAGCCGTCGTGGCCTGCCCGCGCGCTCGTATATCGATGTCGAGTTGCTCACCGGCCGCAAGCACCAAATCCGTGTGCACCTGGCAAGCGAGCATCATCCCCTGGTTGGCGACGACCTGTACGGAACGCCGCGCCCCTGCGGCCTGATGCTCCACGCCCACAGCGTGTCCTTCACGCATCCCGTAACCGGCGAGCACATCCACATCGAAGCCCCCTGCCCCTGGGAGCCCTAAAGTCTCCCGAAAAGGACGGGTTTATTTTGGCAGGCCTTATCTGGACAAACGTCAAAACCACCACAAAGGCTCCTGTCCCTTCGCGGTGGTTTTGGCCTTAGCCCGTCCCCTGCTGTTAGACCGTGATGACGTTGTCCATCGTCTGGTACTTGGCGGGCACCTCGCCCGCAGTGATGATCGTTGCATCGCGAAAGTCCGCAAACTTGACGGGCGCCACCATGCCAAATTTACTGGCGTCCGAGATTACGAAGCGTTTGGCGGTATGGCGCATCGAGACACGCTTGATCTGCGCTTCCTCGATATCCGGTGTGGTGAGACCTTGCTCGGCGGCGATGCCATTGGAACCCCAAAAGCCGCAGTTGAAGTTATAGCGGTCCAGAGTTGCCAAGGCATCGGGGCCGACGAGTGCCTCGGTCTCGGGCTTGAGCTCGCCGCCCAGCACAACGGTGCGCATGCCGCGCAGGACGAGATGCTGAGCATGGAGCACGGAATCGGTCACATAGGTGACGCCCTCAAGGCGCGGAAGATGCTCAATGAGCCTAAGCGTCGTGGAGCCCGAATCGATATACACAAAGCTATTGGGCTCCACCAGGGCCGCGGCACGGGCGCAGATGCGCTCCTTGTCGTCGTTATGGAGGTCACTGCGCTCATTGAGCGTTAGGTCACGCGTCACGTGCGCGCGCTCAAGACTCGTCGCTCCGCCGTGGACCTTGGCGATGCGGTGCGCTCGGTCGAGCGTCTGCAGGTCGCGCCGAATGGTAGACGCCGTCACGCCCAGGGTATCGGCAAGCTCTGGCACAGTAACCGAGCCAGCCTGCTGCACCATCGACACAATCGCATTGAGCCTATCTTCCGCTAGCATCGTTTACTCCTCCTCGGGGTACACGACTCCCCAGTCGGCGCGAAGCTTGGTCATAAGCTCCATAACATCAGAAGCATAATCCAGCAGCTCGCGCTTGGAGTCATCGCCGGCAACGGCCTTCTCAAGATCGGCCATCTCATAGCAAAGGGCGTAAGCCTCGGTGCCGGCGTGGACCTCCTCGCGGTGGCCGTCCGCAGTCCACACGATGGTCGCGTGATCGGCACGCGGATACTCATTGACCTCGATATAGCACTTGTCAAAGCTGATGACCGAGCGCTTGGGCTGCTTGGAGTGGAGCGTGAGGCTCACAACACCCAGCTGCCGTTCGGCATTACGGCAGACGATGCCGCCCGCAACGTCAACGCCGGTCTCACAGGTGTTGCCCAACGAAACAACCTCAGCGGGCTGGCTTGCCATAAAGAGGCGCATGACGGACAGGGCATACACGCCAATGTCGAGCATGGCACCGCCAGCAAGGTTGCGATTGTAGAAACGATTGGTCAGGTCGCCGTACTCCTTGTAGCTGCCAAAGTTGAGCTGGGCGAGGTTCATGCGGCCAAACTCACCGGCATCCATGCGACGGCGCAGCTCCTGATACAAGGGCATGTGAAGCACCGTGGTGGCGTCCATGAGGACCACGTCATGCTCGTCGGCAATGGCACGGGCCTCGTCAAGCTCGGCGGAATTGAGGGTAATAGCCTTCTCGCAGAGCACGTGCTTGGCAACTGCCAGGGCCGCACGCAGATAGGTGATATGCGTGTTATGCGGCGTAGTGATATAGACTGCGTCAATGTTCGGATCGGCGTAGAGATCCTCGACCGTTTCATAGACCTTCTCGATGCCATATTGCTCAGCAAAAGCCTGAGCCTTGGACAGCGTGCGGTTGGCGACGCCCGCGAGCTTGCGGCCGGCCAGCGCGAGGGACTGGGCCATTTGGTTGGCGATAACACCGCACCCGATCACTGCCCAGCGAAGCTCGGGAGCCGTAAAGATGTCGTTTGGGAACGGCTGATTCTGGACCGAGGCAAATGCCGCCTTAGCGGCTGCTTCGGCGTCGAGCGGAGCCTGTTTGGAATCTGCCATGATGTGCCTCCTAAGTCATCGGAAGTCCTTCATTTCTAACAACCCTATATTCGCACAATTGCGCGCGTAACTGCTCGTGTTTGCGTGTTTATTTTCTTATCGGTCATTATTTAGCCATAGTTGGCAAATGTTTGCGCGGTTATGCGCATTATCGCGCAAGGCTATGCGCGTAAATGCGCATGCGACGATCCTTATGAAACATAAAAGGGCGGAACACCATAGCCATAAAAGACAGAGTAGGCCGTATTACTCCACCCCTCTGGGGTCATCAGACATCAAAGGACCGTCCCAAACTGCCGGCAAAAAGGGAACGTCCCTATGTGCCGGCAGTTTGGGACGGTCCCTAAGTGCCGCTTTCGCTGAAGCCTATCCCAGATGGCCAGATATACAAATCTAAAGACTGTCCCCATCAACTAGCCGTTTAAGAACGTCCCCAACGACTAGTCATTTAAGTCTGTCTCCAATGAGTAGGGATAGAAAAAGGCCCGGATGCCGTGGCATCCGGGCCTTTACTAGCAACTTGATGTTGCGGGCAGCTTAGAACTTGTGGCCGCACTTCTTGCAGACGCGCAGCTTGTTCTTGCCGTCCTTCTCGTGACCGACGCGGGTAACCTTACCGCACTCGGGGCAAACGAGATTGACGTTGGAGGCATCGATGGGAGCCTCCTGCGAAACGATGCCGCCCTGCTGGTTGGCAGCGTTGGGCTTGACGGCCTTCTTGACGACCGAAACGCCCTCGACAACGACCTTGTTCTCTGCGGGGAGAGCACGCAGGACAACGCCCTGCTTGCCGCGATCCTTACCAGAGAGAACCTGGACCTTATCGCCCTTCTTGATATACATATATCTCCCCTAACTACAGGGTCTCGGGAGCGAGCGAGACGATCTTCATGTACTTCTTGTCACGAAGCTCGCGAGCGACGGGCCCGAAGATACGGGTGCCGACGGGCGAACCATCGTTGTTGATGACAACGCAGGCGTTCTCATCAAAGCGAATGTAGGAGCCATCCTTGCGGCGGATCTCCTTAACGGTGCGAACGACGACGCAACGGACAACGTCCTTCTTCTTGACGTTGGCGCCAGGGGTAGCCTCCTGGACAGCACCGATGAACACATCGCCGATGCCTGCATAACGACGCTTGGAACCGCCAAGCACCTTGATGCAGCGAATCTTGCGAGCGCCGGAGTTGTCGGCGACGTTCAGCATGGTTTGCATCTGAATCATGGTAGATGTTCCTCCGAACTAAGAACCGAAGAGAGGTGCGCTGCCTTTATACGGCCTGTGGTATGCAAGCCAGGCATACGCACATCTTCGGAAACGTACAAGTCGTAAGAGCGACTGCTTATTTAGCGCGCTCGACGACCTCGATGAGGCGCCAACGCTTCATCTTGGACATAGGACGGGTCTCCATAACGCGGACGGTGTCGCCCACGCCAGCCGTGCACTCCTCGTCGTGAGCGTGCAGCTTCTTGGAGCTGGTCATCATCTTGCCGTACTTGGGGTGACGCTTGCGCTCGGTGATGGTGACAACAATGGTCTTGGCACCGGAGACGGAGGTAACGACACCCGTACGGACCTTACGCGAGTTACGCGAATCAGTCATGTTCTCTCCTTAGGTCCTACTCGGCGACAGCGGACTTCTCCGCTGCGATCTCGCGGGCGCGCTGCTCCGTGAGGACGCGAGCGATGTCCTTCTTCACGGTGTTGACGCGAGCGGTGTTGTCCAGCTGGCTGGTGGCCATCTGGAAACGAAGGTTAAAGAGCTCGGCGCGCATTTCCTTCAGCTTCTCAACGAGCTGAGCGTCCGAGAGCTCACGAATCTCTGCGGGCTTCATTAGTTCTCCTCCTTGGCGGCGGCGGCGTCCTCAGCAGCCCACTTGGCCTCGAGAGCGGCCTCCTCAGCCATCTCCTTCTCGATGCGCTGCTCAGCGTTCTTAGCAGCAACAATCTTGGTCTTGATGGGAAGCTTGTGCTGTGCAAGACGCAGAGCCTCGCGAGCGACCTCCTCGGGCACGCCCTTGACCTCGAACATGATGCGGCCGGGCTTGACGACGGCCACCCACTCCTCGGGGTTACCCTTACCAGAACCCATGCGAGTCTCGGCAGGCTTCTTGGTGATGGGCTTATCGGGGAAGATCGTGATGTAGACACGACCGCCACGCTTCATGTAGCGGGTCATGGCAATACGAGCGGCCTCGATCTGACGGTTGGTGATCCAATGGGCCTCGAGAGCCTGGATACCAAACTCGCCGAAATGCAGCTCGGTATTACCCTTGGCCTGGCCCTTCATGGAGCCACGCTGCACCTTGCGGTGAAGAATACGCTTAGGGGCAAGCACTACTGACCCCTCCTCTCGGAGTTACGACGACGAGGACGGGAAGAGCCCTCGAGTGCAGGGTTGGGAACAGGCTGGCCCGGGAGCTTCTCGCCCAGGTAGATCCAGACCTTCACGCCGCAAGCGCCCATGGTGGTGCTGGCGACAGCCGTGCCGTAGTCGATCTTGGCACGGAGGGTGTGCAGAGGCACGCGACCCTCGCGGTACCACTCACGACGGCCCATCTCGGCGCCGCCGAGACGACCGGAGCACTGGATACGGATGCCCTTAGCGCCGGCCTTGCGGGCGGACTGGACAGCCTTGCGCATAGCGCGACGGAAGGCAACGCGGCCCTCGAGCTGCTCGGCGATAGACTGAGCAACGAGGTTGGCGTCGAGCTCGGGGCGCTTGATCTCGACAACGTCGACGGAGAGCTGGCCCTTGGAGACGCCAGCGACCTTCTCGAGCTCGGTGCGGAGGGTATCGATCTCGGCACCCTTCTTACCGATGACAACACCGGGGCGAGCGGTGAGGATGATGACCTTCACCTTGTCGCCAGCGCGCTCGATCTCGACGCGGGAGACAGCTGCGCGGGAAAGACGCTTCTCGAGGTACTTGCGGATCTCGAGATCGTTACCGAGGGTCTTAGCGTAATCCTTCTCTGCGAACCAGCGGGAGCGCCAGTTCTCGGTGATGCCAAGACGGAAGCCGGTGGGGTAGACTTTCTGACCCATACAGCTTTACGCCTCCTTTCGAGGAGCAACGACGACGGTGATGTGGGAAGTACGCTTCAGAATGCGAGAAGCGGAACCCTTGGCGCGGGGACGGATGCGCTTAAGCGTCGGACCCTCGTCAACATAGGCAGCGGCGACAACCAGGTTGTCGGCACGCAGACCGTTGTTGTTCTCGGCGTTCGCAACGGCGGAACGGAGAACCTTCTCGACATCCACGGCGACGGCGCGGTCGCAGAAGTGGAGGATGTCGAAGGCCTGAGCGACAGGCTTGCGGCGGATCAAATCGACCACCAGGCGGGCCTTGCTGGGGGAAACACGCACGTACTTAGCGACGGCGCGAACCTCGGTGGCCTCAGTTTCAATAGACTTAGTTGCCATTTACGGTTAACCCCCTATTTGGCCTTGTGGCCACGGAACGTACGAGTCGGCGCGAACTCGCCGAGCTTGTGACCAACCATGGACTCGGTAACATACACGGGCACATGCTTGCGGCCGTCGTGGACGGCGATGGTGTGACCAACCATCTCGGGGAAGATGGTGGACGCGCGGGACCAGGTCTTCACGACGTCCTTCTTGCCAGCCTCGTTCATCGCGGTGATACGCGAGAGAAGGCGAGTCTCCACGAACGGGCCCTTTTTGAGACTTCTGCTCATAAGTGCTTTCTCCTAAAACTCGGTATCCGAAATTACTTCTTACGGCGACGAATGATGTGCTGGTTCGAGACCTTCTTCTTCTTGCGCGTACGAAGGCCCTTCGTCGGCTTACCCCAGGGGGTAACGGAGGGACGACCGGAGGTGTGGTTCTTGCCCTCGCCACCGCCGTGCGGGTGGTCGACAGGGTTCATGACGGTACCGCGGACGGTCGGGCGCACGTTCATGTGACGCTTACGGCCGGCCTTGCCGATGACGATGTTGGAGTGATCGGCGTTGCCGACCTCACCGACGGTGGCGCGGCAGGTAACGAGGATGCGGCGCATCTCGGAGGAAGGCATACGGACGATAGCGTACTTGCCCTCCTTACCCATCAGCTGGCAGGAGTTACCGGCGGAACGGGCGATAGCGGCGCCCTTGCCCGGCTGGAACTCGACGGCGTGGATGAGCGTACCGACGGGGATGTCGGCGAGGGGCAGAGCGTTGCCCGGCTTGATGTCGGCGTCAGAACCGGACATGATGGTCTGACCGACCTCGAGGCCCTTGGGGGCCAGGATGTAGCGCTTCTCACCGTCAGCGTAGTGCAGCAGAGCGATGCGAGCGGAACGGTTCGGATCGTACTCGATCGTGGCAACCTTGGCGGGCACGCCGTCCTTGTTGCGCTTGAAGTCGATCACGCGGTAACGACGCTTCACGCCGCCGCCCTGGTGGCGGGTGGTGATGCGGCCGTTGTTGTTACGACCGGCCTTCTTGGGCAGGGGCTCGAGAAGAGACTTCTCGGGCTTGGTGCAGGTGATCTCGGAGAAGTCGGAGATCGTCTGCCAACGCCTACCAGCGGAGGTCGGCTTAAGGTGCTTTACAGCCATTACAATCCCTTTCAATAGGAATCCGTTAGCCATCGCAGACAGGGATTCGAGGTTCTGCCTCGGGTGCGATGACACCGGACGTATACACGGTTCCGGGCGTGTCCATTTTATACGCCCAAAACCTTGAGCTCCCGCCTCCCCTATTTGGGAGGCATGAGCTCACTCAACAGCAGCGAGTCTTAGGCCTGGTTGCCAAAGACCTCGATGGTGTCGCCCTCGGCCAGCGTGACGATGGCCTTCTTCCAAGAACGGGTCTTGCCGGCGACATAGCGCACGCGCTTGGTCTTGGGCTTGACCGTCAGGGTGTTCACGCGAACGACCTTGACGCCGAAGATCTCCTCGACAGCGTCCTTGATCTGATACTTGTTAGCATCCTTGGCGACCTCGAACGTGTACTTGTTCAGCTCCATGCCGGAGAAGGAACGCTCGGACACGATCGGACGGATGATGATCTCGTGGGCGGTCATTTATGCAAGCACCTCCCCGAAGTGAGCGGCGATGTCGGCGGGCATCAGCACAGCGTTGTTGTTGACGAGATCGTAGGTGTTGGCCTCGTCAGCGGTGATGATGAACGTCTTGGGAATGTTGCGGAACGACAGGTAGGCGTTGACGTCCTCATCGCGAACGATGATGGTCAGACGCTTGCCCTCAAGGCCAAGAGCCTTGAGCATGGCGACGGCAGCCTTGGTGGAAGGCTTCTCGAAGCCGTAGTCGTCGACGAGCACGAGCTCGCCATCGGCCAGCTTGGCGGACAGCGCGGAGCGCATAGCCAGCTTGACCTCCTTGTTGTTCATACGCTTAGCGTAGGAACGGGGCTTGGGGGCGAAGACAACGCCACCGTGACGCCACTGGGCAGCACGGATGGAACCCTGACGGGCACGGCCGGTGCCCTTCTGACGCCAAGGCTTCTTGCCGCCACCGGAAACCTCAGAGCGACCCTTAGCAGACTGGGTGCCCTGACGCCAAGAGGCCATCTGGCACTTGACGATGTGGTGCATAACGTGGATGTTCGGCTCGATGCCGTACACCTCAGCGGCGAGCTCGGCCTCGGCGACCTTCTTGCCCTCGCTGTTCTTTACTTCAAACTTTGCCATTTAAGTGTTCTCCTTGGTATGACGCTGGGCTAAATGGGCTGGGCCCTTAGGCCATACGGATGGCGACGAGACCATTCTTGGCACCCGGGACAGCGCCCTTGACCAAGATGAGGTTCTGCTCGGCATCGATGCGGACAACGGAAAGGTTCTTGACGGTAACGCGCTCGTTACCCATGTGACCGGCCATCTTGACGCCCTTGAGGACGCGCGCAGGATAGGCGCACTGACCGATAGAACCGGGGTGACGCTGGAAGTGAGAACCATGCGTCATAGGACCGCGGCGCTGACCCCAGCGCTTGATGCGACCCTGGAAGCCCTTACCCTTGGAGGTACCGATGACGTCGACCTTCTCGACATCAGCGAAATCAGCGACGGTGACGACCTCGCCGACCTTGTGCTCCTCGCCGTTCTCGACGCGGACCTCACGAAGGAAACGGACAGGCTCGACGCCAGCCTTAGCGAAGTGACCAGCCATGGGCTTGTTCACGTTCTTGGCCTTGATGTCGCCGAAACCGATCTGGACGGCGTCATAGCCGTCGGTTGCCTGAGTTTTAACCTGCGAGACAGCGCAGGGGCCAGCCTGGATGACCGTGACGGGAACGACGTTGTCGTCCTCGTCCCAAACCTGGGTCATGCCAATCTTGCGGCCGAGAATCATGCTGATCAAGATATGATCCCAACTCTCGCGTGGTCTTGGGACAATGCGTACACCACCGAGCGTACGCCCCTAGAGGACCACTACTTACACGACGTGCTCCCCAGCCTTGTATTGCGTCCGGACTACCTGACAACCCTATTAAGCAGGCATTTTGTCCAGCCAGAATACTCCCCTGGTTTCACACAGCTGTTTAGTATACACGGCTGCGGGCGTATCCATCGAGATTCATATTTCACTCACATTGTTTACGCAGGTAAAGTGCGTGGAGTCGCCTGGGCACGGCGGAGGGCCGGAGAAATATATTAAGGTCCCTGCTCTACAGTCCTGCGCAAGACGAAGGCCACATTAAGTGGCCTTCTTTGCGTGCGGAACT
>CAUAEH010000056.1 GCA_958427975.1 uncultured Collinsella sp.
GCCGTCACCTTTTTGCGGCCGCAGCGGCGGGCATACTCAAAGGCATACTCCACAATGCGGCGGCTCTTGGCGATAGAGATCGGCTTGATCGAGATTGCGGAATCGGCGGCGAAGGTCTTTTGGCCCGAACGCTCGACGAGCTGCGAGAGCTCCTCGACCTCGGCAGCGCCCTCATCGAACTCGATGCCGGCGTAGAGGTCCTCGGTGTTCTCGCGCACGATAACCAGGTCGACATCGCGGAAACGCGAGCCGTCGCCCGGCTGCGACAGGCAAGGACGCACGCAGGCGTACAGGTCGAAATGCTTGCGCAGGGCCACGTTGACGCTGCGGAAGCCCGTGCCGACCGGCGTGGTGATGGGGCCCTTGATGGCAACCTTGGTCTCGGCGACCGCATCGAGCACATGCTGGGGCAGCGGCGTGCCAAACTCGTCCATGACGCCGGCGCCGGCCTCCTGGACATTCCAGTTGATCTGGACACCGGTGGCCTCGACCACGCGGCGCATGGCCTGCGTAATCTCGGGACCGATACCGTCACCGGGGATCAGGACTACATCGTGCGCCATAATCTGTTACTCCTCGTCTTCGGCGTCGTCAGATTTTTTAACGCTAGCACGCTTCTTCTTTTTGGAGAGATCCAGGCCAAAACGTTTAACAAGCATTTCGCAAATCTCGCTCGAACGGGCCTTGAGATAGCTGCCCTTGCCGTTTTCGGCGTCGAACTTAAGGCGCAGCGCGAGCTTCTCGGCGACCTCGGCGTCGATCTCGCCCTGGCCAAACTCGTACAGGCAACCGAGCATGTCGCGATACTCAAGGTCGCCGTGGTAGCACTGGATGGCCTCGTCCAGGATGGGCCAAGCCTCGCGCGAACGCTCGACGCTCGTGGCGCCCCACACACACAGCAGGCGGAAGGCGGCGTAGCGCAGCGTGGAGGAAATCTCGTCGAACAGCGCAGTCTCGGCGCCCTCGAAGGCATCGCCCAGCTGCTCGGGGCAGGTGGTGGCGAGCGCCGCCAGGGCATCGAGGGCCTCCCAGCGGGTCTGAGCCTCGGGGCGGTCGAGTGCCTCGATCAGCGCGGGCACGCAGGGCACGACGCGCTGCGGATCGCGCTCGGCAAGCAGGTGCAGCACGCGGGCGGCAAACTGGCGGATACGGCGCGTGGGGCAGCCGAGCTCCTTGACCAGGCGGTCGACGGCGTTCTCGTTCTCCTCTGCCAGCTGAAGCTGTGCCAGCTCCTCGTCGGTGAGCTGTTCTTCCTTGTTTTCTGCCATAGTTACCTCTTCTTACTATTTCTTAGTGTGCTTGCCAGCACCCTTGCTGTCATCGGTGACCGAGATGAGCTGTCGGTCGGCTGCACCATTGTGACGCGCGCGGCGGCGCTCCTCGGCGTCGCCCGCATCGGCGGCGGCGCGGTGTGCCTTGTTGACGTTAAAGACCTCATCGTGCTTGCGCCATGGGCCGACGGACTCGCCAAAGCTCATCTTAAGACCGGCGATAAAACCGCCGAGCCAGCCGATCGGCGCAAACTGCACCAGCGGGAACAGCGAGAACACCCAGGTCAGCAGGACGACTGCCGCCGCTCCTGCAAAATTGGCAATCCAGTAGTCGCGCTTGGTGATGACGCGCTTTTCGCACGCCCACTGGCCGCACAAAAAGCCGATGTAGATCGCAAAGATAAAGAGCACCAACGCGAGCACCACGAACGTCCAGCTCATGGGCGCTACTCCCCGTGATGGTGGCCGCAGCAGCACTCGTGGCCGTCATCATGGCCGTGGCCGCCGCAGCACTCGTGGTCCTCGCCGTGATGGTGGCCGCAACCGCACTCATGGTCGTCGCCGTGCTCGCCGCAACCGCAGCCGTCCTCGTGAGCACCGTGCTCTTCGGGACGATACTGCGACCAGTCCAGACCGGCGGCGATGGCGTCGGCCTCCTCCTTGTAGAGGACCGTGATGGCCTGGGTACCCAGCTTGGCGCCACCGATGGCGTCGAGCATGTCGTAGAGCGTAAAGGCCACATCGGCGCCGGGCAGCGCGAGCTCGCGGTCATCGGCGTAGGCGAGCGCCAGACGCAGGTCCTTAATGAAGTGCTCGACCATAAAGCCGGGCTTGTAGTCGCCGTCGAGCGCCTTGGGAGCCAGGCTCTCCATGGCGCCGGACTTGCCGGTACCGCCCAGGATCATCTGGCGGGTCTTCTCCAGGTCAAGGCCGCTCAGCTCGGCAAATGCCATGGCGTCTGCCATGCCGACCATGCAGGCGCCCAGCGACACCTGGTTGGCGAGCTTGGCAGCCTGGCCCTTGCCGGCGCCGTCGAAGCAGCAGATGTTGGCCGCAAAGGTGGCAAGGATGTCGCGGACCGGCGCGATGTCGTTCTCGGTAGCGCCCACGATAGCCGTGAGCGTACCGGCGATAGCGCCCGACTCGCCGCCGGTGACGGGGCAGTCAAACGCCATGCGACCAGAAACCTGGGCGGCCTCGGCAATGTCACGGGCGAGCTCGGGCGAGCTCGTGGTGAGGTCGATCAAGACCGCGCCCGGCTTGGTGCACGCGAGTAGGCCGTCGCCCGCCAGATAGAGCTCCTCGACCTCGGAGGGATAGCCCACCATGGTAAAGACGACATCGGCGTTAGCCACGGCATCGGCCGGCGTATCAGCCCAGGCAGCACCGCGCTCGATGAGCGCCGCGGCCTTGGACTTGGTGCGGTTGTTAACCGTGACGGGGTAGCCGGCGTCCAGAATGTGACCGGCGATGGGGGCACCCATGATTCCGGTGCCGATAAATGCGACAGAGAGCTTGTTTGCCATGAAACCTTTCCTTTTGGGTTGGGTGTTGTTACCAGGTTGAATACTCGGTGCCAGCGTTTGGGCAGTGAGTTGAGATCGATTACGGCCGCAGCACTTGCCTACTGGCCGCGCACACGGCGCGCGATGCGGTCGGAAAGCGAGGCTTTCTCGGCGCGGTTCTTACCCCAAAACGCGCAGGCCACCATGCCGGGGCCCACGTGCGAACCGATGGTGGGGCCCACGGAGCCGCGAATGATCGTGACGTCGGCGCAGCCCTCCTCCTTGCGGATGGCGGCCTCGAGCCAGTCGCCGTCCTTCTCGGCATCGGCCGTCATGATGGCGATGGGCATGGTGCGATCGGGCACGTAGTTCTCGCGGAACGACTTGAGGATGGACTTGAGCGCCTTCTTGCGGCCGCGGTTGACGCCGATCAGCGACAGCGAGCCGGCCAGGTCGTAGGAGAGCTCGGGCTTGACATCGAGCTTTGCCGTGAGCTGCGCCGCCGCGGGCGGAATGCGGCCGCCGGCAGCCAGCGCGTCGAAGCTCTCGAGCGTAAAGTAGCCGTGGACGTAGGTCTTTGCCTCGTTTGCCCAATCGACCAGCTGCTTGGCGGTCAGTCCCGCCGAACGCTGGCGCACGGCCTCGAGCGCCAAGAGCGCGCCGGTCGCGCAGGGCAGAGCGTTGTCGACCACGTAGAGCTCGAAGTTGGGATACTCGGCGCGCACGGCATCTGCCGCCTGGCACGCGGAGTTGTAGCTCGACGACAGCGCCGAGGTAAAGCACAGGTAGACCGTGGGTGTGCCCTCTTTGGCGCACTCGGTAAAGAACTCGATATAGCGACCGAGCGACACAGCCGAGGTGGACACGCGGGCACCGGCGCGCATGCGGTCGTAGAACTCCTTAGGGCTCATGCTCGACCAGATATCGTCCGTGCGCTCCTCGCCATCGATGATAAAGGGGAAGCCCAAGATATCGACATCGAGGTTCGCGGCGACCTCGGGGCTAAAGTCGCAGCAGGTATCGACGACGATGCGGCAGCGGTCAGAATGGCCGGTAGATGCAGCCTTGTCCATCAAAGCGACTCCTTACGTAAAAAGGCGGCCACCCGCATGGGATGGCCGCCAGCCGTTAACTCATGCAAGTTAACGTATTTTACTCGTCAAGTGTTTCGATGCGGGGCTTGATGATGCCATATCCACCATTCTTACGGTGATACACCACATTGATGAGGCCAGTCGTCGCGTTCTCGAACACGTAGAAGTCGTGGCCGAGCAGATCGGTCTGCACCAGCGCCTGCTCCTCAGTCATCGGGGTGACATCGATGACCTTCTCGCGGACGAGCAGGTCGTCCTCCTCCTCGGGCAGCAGCAGGTCGGCCAGATCCTCGACGCGCTCGACCGGTGCGACATCCGCTGCGCTGGCACCGCCCTGGCGGTTGTCCACGACCTTGGTCTTGAACTTGCGCAGCTGGCGAGTGACCTTATCGGCGGAGAGGTCGATGGCGGCGTACATATCTGCACCGTGCTCGGCAACGCGAATCACCGAACCGCGGACACGAACCGTAACCTCGACGATTGCCGGGTTGGGGTTCGAGGGGTTCTTCTCATAGCGAAGTACAACGTCGACCGTCATGGGCTCGATATCGAAAACCTTGAGCGCCTCGCCGATCTTCTCATCCACATGCGCACGCAGAGCATCGGTTACCGTCGTCTTGCGTCCAGAAACCTTGATATCCATACGTGGCTCCAATCTGCCTCGGGGACTTACTGTACTGGCTATGTACCCATTGCCGTGCATTTAATCACGCGGATTCCCAAAGACCCGAATAACGATTGCTTGATACCGCATACCGAAGTCTCGCACTTTTCTGTGGCAAAGTGCGCTATAGGAGGGCGACGGCGACTTTGGTTCTGCACCTAAAAAATGTCTTTGACCTGCTGGTTTTACGGAAACGAAAAAGCCGGGCTCCCCTGTTGGGAAAGCCCGGCAATGCGTGTTGAAACCGTGAAGAGGCGTCTCTCTTAGCGCATAGGAGACGCCACCCCTAGCAATAACTAGCTATTGAGCTTGTTAATGTCGTCGTCGGTGATAGCGCCCTCTTGGCTGGACGATTTGCTCTCAGAGGACAAGTCATCGCTGCTGGAATCGGAGGATTCATCGCCGGAGGACATGGTCTCACTGGACTCAGAGTCGCCCGACTGCACGTTAACGCCCGAAACCGTCTTAGTGGTGAGGTCGTAGGGTATCGTGCCATACCAGACAGAGTGGACCGCCTCGAGCGTGCCGTCGGCCGTAATACCGTCGAGGGCATCGCTCACGGCACGGCACAGCTCGTCGTTGGCAGCAAGGCCCGCAACGCCGAGCGTCGAGGGCGTCTCGAGAGCGCCAACGTAGGAGATCTGGCTCATCAGACGTGCAAGGTAACCGCCGGCAGTGGAATCGCAGATCACATAGTCGACCTCGCCGGACTCGAGCGCTTCAAAGCACTCATTAATGTTGGAGAAGGTCTTTTGGTTGGCCGTGACGCTCTGTTTGGCGAGTGCTTCCTGCGATGCCGAGGAAGCCTGAACGCCCAGGGTGGCGGTGTTAAGCGTTTCGGTAGAGACGTTCAACGACTTACCGTCACTGGTCTTTCCAAACACGGCGGCAGCATCATAGAGGCAGGTGCCAAGCGTGCTGACGTCGCCATTCGTGGAATTGATGTCGCCAATGAAGATGTCGGCCTTTTTATCGCCAAGCGCGGAATCGGCCGAGGACGCATCGACAAAAGCGACCTTGAGGCCCATGCGGCTTGCAAGAGCGCGAGCGGCGTCAACTGCGTAGCCCGTGAGGTTGCCATCGGCGCCCTGCATGGCCTGCGGGGCATCGGAAGTGTCGAGGGCGACCGTAAGGGTACCAGGAGTGACCAGGGCATCGTCCGACACCGTAGGGGTGACGGTCTCGCGCTCGATCTGGTCGATCGTAGGCGTCGTGAACGTGGACAGCGGGTTGAATGCGCATCCGCTCAGACCCAATACGGCGATGACCGCCGCGGTCCCAGCGCCCAACCGAGCCGCGTGCATCAAGCTGCCCCTCACCATGTCCACTACCCTGCCTTCTGTGTCGTATACAATCCGTGCATTGCGCGGAATATCGGGTTGTTCCCACCAGCTGACCTGGTATTTGACCCCACACTTGCGCACCGGGGTGTTTGCTCGGGAGGCCGTAGCCACCTTCACGACTGGCCCGCTCGCCCGCGAGGCGGTATTGCCCCAAAGAAAGTAGAACGGACGGTGCGGCTTACATCTAGGACGCGCCATGATCGCGCCGCGCGCACGCGGACGCTTACGTGGATCCCTTTGACCGCGTCTGTCTTGGACTAGGGTGGGCATTTCACCCATCCGCAACCACAGCCTGGCAGGAACGTAGCGCATTATAGCTAAGTTCAAGCTAAAGTTTAAGGTTAGGGACGTTATTCGCATCGCGAGTACAGATTTCGCAGGTCAGGACGGGCCGCACGTGCTCTGATTGAGCCCGTCGCTCCCCTATGGAAAGCCCCAACACACCCGTCTTAGGGCGCCGTGGCCAAAAAATAGCAAATATGAGTACTGTTACCAATTTAGTAGCAGGAGTTTTTGGCTCTGCAAGCTGTTTTCACGCTCTATAACGTCAGATTGATGCCAGGATATTCCACATTTGTTTAATAGCTTTCTAATTTACCCCATCTTCCAGTCCCAAAATCCCTGATTTTGCTGTTACTGAATTTGTAGCAGTACTCATATTTGCTATATTTTGGCCAGAGCATATATCCAACCCCCTGTTTCAGAGCATTGTTAGGCGGGTTTAAGCCCAAAACACGCCCGCAGCGTGTTAAGCAGCGCCTCTTGCTTTTTCCTGCGGGCATCGACACGATTCCGGTACCGCTTTCGCATACGCTGGTGCATGCGCCATGCGAGCGCCTCCATTGCCTCCATGTCGCAGAGCATCTCGTTATTGACCGTCGCGACCTCGATTCCCATAGTAATCAAGCCCGTGTTGCGTTTTTCATCATGGATACGTCCCCTCCGGGAGGAATGGCCCAGCTCACCGTTGTATTCCAGGTCAAACTGGGCTGCTTCCTGATACGCATCGCAAACTGCATGCGGCATCCCCGAGATTGCCTGCGCGCGGTCATCGAACTCGATCTTGTAGTCGGTCTTAAAGGGACCGCAGGCAAATCCGCCATAGGAAAACGGAAGCGAAAACAGAGCGAGCATGATGCACTCCATGGGCGAGCGCAGGTTTTCTGACAGGTAGGGACACAGGCGCAGCAGCTGTTTGGCCACATTCCCCTTGCATGCCGCGAGGTAATCTGCCAGACGATCGGGCGTCAGCACCGGCTCAACCTCAAAGTAGCCCACGTCTGCTGGCTGGTCCTTGTCCTTTGCAAGTTTATTCGTAACGGGCGAGGTGTAGGGAGGCAGATACTTCCCGCGGTCGCTCAGTGAAATCTTAGAGCACAGTTCCTGGGCCAGGGCAAACGCCTGGATGCAGCCGACCTCGCGCGCGACGGCTACGCAAAGGGCCTCGGGAGATAGACTGTACACCCCCGGTTCCACCTCTAGAATCGAGCCGGCGGGCAACTCGGAGCATACGGACCAGCTCACGCCAGGGATGCGGCGGCGCTGCGCCGCAGATCCCACCAGCAAGCACAGATCTTCTTGCACCTCGCCGCTTGCGGCCCCAATCCGCACCAAATCGGGAAGATAGATGTCCTCGGTCGAGGGCGACGACGTGCGCAGCACACGGCACTCCTCCTTGGGATCGAGGTCCCTCCAGCTTATGTAACCCATTTGTCGGCGCTCGGCGCGCATCATGCGTAGCGCCGAGGCGCCTGTTAGGATTACGGAAGCCGCTAGCTGTTCGTCTGTCGGCTCGTCACACCGCGCCATCTTCACTGCCACAAAATCACCCCTACCAAACGCGTGCGATAGCGAGGCCATCGACTGCCGCAGCACCGGCGCGCTTGAGTTCCGCCGAAGCCGCGGCCATCGTCGCGCCCGTGGTGATAACGTCATCGATAAGCAGCAGGCGGCGGCCGTGCACGTCCTCAACCGTCTCGTACATGCCTTGGGCACGCTCGCGGCGCTCCTTACGACCGAGTTCTCGCTGGTCGCCATGCCCGTACTTGACGAGAGCATCGAGCAGGGGAACACCCGACAGCTCGCAAAATGGGCGCGCAATGGCCTCCATATGATCGAAGCCGCGTCGCCGAAACGCCGCCGCCGTCGCGGGCACAAACACCACTGCATCGGCGCCGGACAACACACCGCCTAAGCGTTCGGGTGCCGCGACCTGGGCATGTAAGGCGGTGTCGTATAGCAGCTCTGCCAGATACGGCGCCAGGCGTCGCTCACCCGCATCCTTGTACGCTTTAATGATGCGCGGCAGCGGATGCGCATAGACGGCGCACGCCAGGCAGCGGTCGAGCGCCTCCGCCATTGCCGAGGACGTGCCCTCGACCGAACACTCAGTGCACAGCAAATCCCCAAACGGGGCACCGCATCGGGTGCAGCTATGACGTGGGTCGATGAGCGTGAGCGCGGCCAGGCAGTCTTGGCAAATAAGCGCACCGGCGCGCTCGCAGCCGGCACATCGTGTTGGCGACAATGCCTCGAGCGCCTCGCGTGCCGCCCACTCGGCAAACGGTAGCAATTCGTCCGCAAACGGTAGGGCACCGGCACCCTGCAGACGGCTCAATATGTTCAGATGGCTCTTCAAGACACAACCCTCCCTACGTTCGGTCGCAGGGAGGGTTGTTGATTCGGCGCTATGATACCCCGATGCGCTCGGGGCAAGGCGGGCTAAATCCGCTCGCGGGCGTTATTCGCCGGCGGGCGGTTGTGGTGCGGACGAAGACGGGGTCGAGCCCTCGCCACCATCCTGGCGCGGCTTGCGGGAACGGCGACGGCGACGGCGCTTTTGGCCCTGGTCGGCCGAGCCCTCGCCACCGCGATCCTCGCGCGGCTCGCGCTCGTCGCGAGCCGCGCCACGCGAAGCCTTGGCAGCCGCTCCCCCGCCATCTCCGGGACGACGGCGCGTGACCTTGACCTCGCCATCCGAGACCTGATCGGCCACGGAGGGCACTGAGGGCTTCTGTTGCGCGCCCGAGGAATGGCGACGGCGCGGACGCGGCGCGCGCTCCTCCTCGCCACGCGACTTGCCGCCCTTGTCGGCAGGCGCATCGGAACCCGAGGGGCCCTTGGAAGCAGCACCAGCCTCGCGAGCAGCTGCGGCGCGGAAGGCGTCCTCGCGCTCCTCGCTCGACAGATGACGGCGGCGGCGACGTGTGGGATTCATGCCACCGCCGCGGTTTTGCTGCTGGGGCTGCTGAGCTTCGCGCTCGCGGGAGGAGTTCTTGCCTGCGGGAGCGGCCTCGCCGGCATCGCCCGAACCCGCGCGCTTGCGGCGGCGACGACCACCGGCTGCCTCCTCGGCCTCGGGTGCCTCGGCCTTGCCGCGGCCCTTTCCACGGCCACGGCCCTCGCCCTGGCTCTGAGCAGCGCGAGCATCGGATTCGGCATCGCGACGACGGCGCTTGGGCATCGATGTGCCGGCCAGACGATCGGCGCTCGACAGGCCATCGCCCACGTCGACGCCATTCTCGCGATCGAGTTCCATGAGCGCCAGGCGCATCTCGGGCGACTCGATGCGCTCGAGCACGTCGCGCGTCACGCAGTCGGGGCGGCAGTTGCAGCCCTGCTCGGCGGCCTTCTTTTTGCAGCCCTCCGAGCACGTCATATCGGCCAGGTTGACCTTAAAGACTTTGCCGTTCTCCAGGCGCAGCATCAGCTGCTCACGCGGTGTGTCATATTCCTGAATACGCGCCTTGCCAAGCGGCGTATCGATGAGCGTCTTCTTTTTGGGCGCGCGGCTCTTAAAGTCCTTGTACGCCTCGAACTCATAGCGCAGGCAGCACATCAGGCGGCCGCAAACGCCGCTGATCTTGGACGAGTTGAGCGGCAGGTCCTGCTCTTTTGCCATGCGAATCGAGACGGGCTCAAACTGTCCGCCAAAGCGCGTGCAGCAGAGCTCCTGTCCGCACTGGGCATAGCCGCCCACCAGGCGGGTCTCGTCACGCACGCCGATCTGGCGCATATCGACGCGAATGTGCAGCGTCGAGGACAGGTCCTTGACGAGCTGACGAAAATCGACGCGCTCCTCGGCCGCAAAGTAGAACACGGCCTTCTCGCCGCCAAACAGGTACTCAACGCCGACCGGCTTCATCTCGAGGTCGAGCTCTTTGACCAGACGGCGGAAATCGACCATCGCCTCGTCGCCCTGGATGGCCAGGTCGTCGGCAAGCTGCAGGTCGATGTCGCTCGCCACGCGCAGCACGGGCTTGAGCGGCTGGCCGATCTCATCTTGCGGCACCTCGAAGGGATCGGCCGTGACCAGGCCGATCTCGGTTCCGCGCTCAGTGGAGCAAATGGCATAATCGGCCTCGAGGATATCCAGATCCTGCGGGTCAAACCACAGGTCGCGCGAGGCGTAGGTAAACTTAACGGGTACGACTAACGGCATTTCAGTGCCTTCCTGATATCGAACAGCATGACCTCGATGGCCAGCTGGGGAGTAACGTTTCTGGCGATGTTGCGCTCGGCAGTTGCGACCGCCTCGAGCGCCCGGGTGGCACCCGCAACATTCGTCGCGGCGGCAAGCCGACCGATCGTGTCGCGCACGTCTTCGTTCACGACGTTGGCTGCCTCGTCCTGAAGCGTCAGCAGCACGTCGCGCATGAGCGTCCGCGCGCTCGCCAGCGCTTCCATGATACCCGAACGCTCGCGCGCGTTGAGTTCGCGCTTGTTGCGGTCCTCAAGCTGCTTCAATGCTCCACGCGACAGGTAGTCGGCGTTTTGCTCGAGCACCTTTTCCTGTGTTGACTTGACCTCGGCGAGCGGTGCCTTAACGGCGACGATGAGTGACTTGGCGCGACTGAGCACATCGGCCTCGTCGGCGGCGATGAGCGAATCGATGGCGCGGACCATCTGGCGGCGAGCATCCTGGCGCTCGGCGCTCTTAAGGAACTCGATGCCGCGTGTGGGGCTTCCCGCCACGGCGACCGCCATGCGGCAACGCGCGAGGTCCTGACCCGTCGCGCGGCTCACGGCACGCGCGGCCACGGCGGGCGACACCAGGCGAAACGGCACGCACTGGCAGCGGCTCACGATGGTGGGCAGCATCACGTCTGCCGAGGTGCCCAGCAAGATGAACATAACGCCATCGGGCGGCTCCTCGAGTGTCTTGAGCAGTGCGTTGGCGGTGTTGGCGCGCAGCTGCTCGGCACGGTCGATGATGTAGACCTTGGCCTTGGCGCGGATGGGCGCCAGCGGCACGTCATCGAGCAGCTCGCGGGTCTGGGCAATGAGGTAGCCCGTGGCGCTCTCGGGCGTGTAATAGTGCACGTCGGGATGCGTGTGCCGAGCAACGCGTACGCAGCTGTCGCATGCGCCACAGCCGTCCTGCTCGCACAGGAAGGCCTGGGCGAGCGCCCATGCGGCATCGAGCTTGCCGGCACCGGGAGCGCCCAAAAACAGGTAGGCGTGCGATGCGCGGCCGCTGGCGACGGCGTTGGTCAAAAAATCGCGCACGCGCTCTTGGGTGTCGAGCTTGGCCATCAGGCTTGCCTGAGCGGGTGCCATGTTACTCGGCCTCCTTGGCAAGTGCGGCGGCGGCGGCGTCTTGCGGAATGTCGAGACCGTACGCGCGAATCTGCTCGACCGTCTTCTCGAAGACTTCCTCGACGGTCGCAGTGGCGTCGATGAGCTTTACGCGGTTTGGCTCCTCGGCAGCAATGGCACAAAATCCCTGGTAAACACGCTCCTGGAAGGCCATGCCTTTTGCCTCCATGCGATCTGCCGCGCCACGGACTGCCATGCGCAGTGCCGCCTGCTCGGGCGTGATGTGGTAGACGAGCGTGAGCGCCGGATGCGTACCCGCGACGGCCAGGTTGTTGGCATCGCGTACCATCTGACGGTCGAGGCCATCGGCAAACGCCTGGTAGCAGGTCGTGGAATCGTAGAAGCGATCGCACAGGACTACCTTGCCGGCCGCGAGGGCGGGAGCTATGACCTCGTGCACCAACTGGGCACGCGCCGCCTCGTAGAGCAGCAACTCGCAGGTGTCTCCCATCGCCGTATTGGCGGGGTCGAGCAGCAGAGCACGGATCTTTTCGCTGATGGCGGTGCCGCCCGGCTCGCGCAGGCTCACAACCTGGTAGCCAGCGAGTTCGAGCGCGCGGGCAAGCAGGCGCGCCTGCGTGGACTTGCCGGCACCATCGACGCCCTCGAGCGTGATAAAGCTATGTTGAGCGGGCTCAAAAGCCATGGGCGCAGCCCCTTCCTACAAGGCGCGTAAATGCGGATATATCAACCAAGCCATGATACCCCAGTGCTCGGCGCGTCCCCAATGGCTAATAGTGCCTTTCCAAAGTTGCGGTGAAATAGGGACTGTTTGGCGGTCTCAGAGCTTCAATCAGTCCCTATTTCACCGCAACTTATGATGGGGAATTTTGGACGCTGGGTATAATCGTCATATTGATTTGAAATGTGGCGAAAGGAGTGGCAATGTCTCGGTATTGCGCCTCGTGCGGCAAGCTTCTTGCAGATAATGCCAAGTTCTGCACCTCGTGCGGTGCACCCGTTGAGCAAACAGCCGCGAGCGATAGCCAGCCCGCTTTCGAGCAGACCGGTTCCCTCGATACGCCGCAAGCC
>CAUAEH010000057.1 GCA_958427975.1 uncultured Collinsella sp.
CGACGGCAGCAGCTGTCGGCGCGGTGCTTGGTGCGCATAAAGACGATAGTGCGCTCCGGGCCCTCCTTCTTGAGGAACTCGGGCAGCAGGTTGTTCTTGGCCTCGATGGACACCGGGAACACAAACTGGTCGACGGTGTCGGCGGTCGACGTGGCGGGCGCGATCTCCACGCGTGCCGGGTCGCTCACCAGGTCGGTGATCTCGCCCACGGCCTCCTCGTCGAGCGTGGCCGAGAACAGCAGCGTCTGGCGCTCGGCCGGGGTCTCGCGCACAATGCGGCGAACGGCGGGCAAAAAGCCCATGTCGAGCATGCGGTCGGCCTCGTCGAGCACCAGCACCTTAACCTCGTCCAGGTGGCAAGCGCCCTGCTCGATCAGATCGACCAGACGGCCCGGCGTGGCGACCAGGATGTCGCAGCCGTACTTGAGAGCAGCGGTCTGGGGCTTGTAGCTCACGCCGCCCACGACGGTCACGGCAACATGGCCGGTGACATCGGCAATCTTGCTGGCGACCTCGTCGATCTGCTGGGCAAGCTCGCGCGTAGGGGTGATGACGAGCATCACGGGGCCGCGACCGTTGCCCTCGGGCTTTTTAGCACCGCGACGGCGATTGCGGCTGCCGCGCTCGCGCACGGGTTTGGGAGGAGCGATGTGCTCCAGATTGTTCATGGTCGGCAGCAAAAAAGCGGCCGTCTTGCCGGTGCCAGTCTGAGCGGCAGCAAGCAGGTCGCGGCCCTCGAGCACCACGGGGATTGAGCCGGCCTGCACGGGCGTCGGCGCCGTGTAGCCCAGGTTCTCGATAGCACGAAGCATCTCGTCAGAAAGGCCCAGCTCGTCAAAGGCGGGAAGGCTCTCGCTAGCGGACTCGACGGCCTGGGCGGCATTTGCCTCATCGGCGGCATCAAAGGCAGCCTGGGTCATGGCCTCACGGGTCTCGTCCAGAATCTCGGCGTCTGTGACGTCGGATACAGAATTACGCATATGTTGTTGTTCCTTATCTGCACGCGCAATGGGCACGGCATGCGGCCGCGCGGGCGTGCTTGGTAGTGCGCTAATACATACAAAAACGGGTGCGCACAGAGAGGACGTTGCTCAGCACGCTGGCGATCGCTTTGGCAGCCCTATCACGCGCCGTCCAGACGCAGCAGCTCTAAGCGATGGAGCAGATTCGCCGCCGGTTAGTATACCCGTACTCCGTATGCCCCCACGTAAACCACAGATGACAAGGCGGACGAGGTGGGCCCGGCTGATTGTCTCGGTCTGTAACATCTACAGGGCGAATCTTCCTCTACGTGTTACAGATCGAGACAAACGGTCGACACGGTTCACAAGCGTCTCAATCTGTAACAATTACCGAGTAAAATCGGTTCTAATTGTTATAGATCAAGACAGAGGGGGATTTCCGTCCAGTCCAAACCAAATCTCTCGGTCTTCCTGCAATTTCGAACATGTGGCCTATAATGTTGCTTTGGTTACGCTATCTATTGCGCAGCCATTTAATACGTCGCCCACCGGGGGCCATTAATTCCTATCGCCATATTGGCTAGGAAGCAATCAAAGGAGGTATCCGTGGCAGCAGAGACGCCTTGCTCGGTCCTCTATAACGATATTCGCTCGTTCGGCGGTCTTAAACATCTCGAGATCGCCCGAATGCTCATCAATGGAAACTCTTATCTCGGCAGTACCCTGCTCGAGAAATGCTCTTCCAACCGCTCGTATCTCACCCGTTACATCGTCCATCGCAAGCCTGACCAGTGCGCGCCCTCCATCTACAGCGACTTTACCGTCACCACGCTCAACCTTTCCTCGGCAATCTGCAGCAAGCTCGGCGGCGGCGAGTCCGCCTATCGGGCAATCGCCGAGCACTATCGCGGTCCGGCCGCCAACGAAATGATGTCGGCTCTCACCAGCTACAAGCTGGACAGCCGCCTATATGCAAATGCCCTCAATCGCATCGACAACTTTGACGGCAATGCCGTGCGCGAGAAAAGCACGCTTTACCTTATGCTCTTTGTGGCAACGGGGGCGCTCGCCGATCCCGTTCAGGGCGTGGCCACCGTCGAGCGCTTTTGCGACAGCAAGACGGGCGAGCACTTTGGCACCACCGAAACTACCGTCGGACGTGGCTTTATGAGCAGCCTGGAGCAGCCGCGCACCGTCGCCCCCAACCTCGGTCTGCTCAGAACCCATGCCGACAACTGCGCCGACATGCAAATCCATCCCCTCACACGCGATCCGCACGGCACCGTGATTGGTTCTCTGCCCAAAACCTCGCCCAGCATCACCGATGTGGGCGCCGACGCATCGCGCGAGCATCTTCGCATTTGGCTTGAGGGTGAGCACTGGTACGCCCAGGGCCTTGGATCGACCAACGGCACGGTGCTCGAATCGGGCGCGCGCGACGGCGATATTGTGATTGAGCCGCCGCGCGACCAACGCGAGCCCGGCAAGATCTATCCCCCCGTGGAAATCGCCAACAGCGACAGACTTCATTTGGGTCTCTATACGACATTCCTTGTCATTGTGGACTAGCGCGGACGGCGATCGAAAGACGGTCGCCGTCCGTCTTTCGTCTTCTACCTTCTGCGTCGTAAACGACAATGCACAGCGGTATACGTGGGCAGTGCGGCTATCATGGTACTTTACCGATATCCGCACTGCTCACGTATACGTGCGGCAACCCATGCCAGACAAAGGAACGCCATGGATACTACCGATAGCGCCTATGGCGACAAACTCATCCGTCTCGATACGTTCGATACCGCCGTGGCGGTCGACCCCAGCGCCGAGGACGACGCCAAGCGTCGGTTTATGACGCTTATTCTCCAGACGGCCCACCGCAACAACGGCAACATCGGGCACGTGCTGCGCGCGACCAACACGAGCGGCGAGGTCTTTGCCGTCAAGCTACTCAAGGACAACGCCATCCTTTCCGGCCAAGCCCCCGACCGCTCCGCCGAGCAATCGGCAGCGCACCTGGCCAACACCGCTGCGCTGTTCGAGGAGTACCGTCATCTGTGTACCGTCTCGCACCTGCGCGGATTTCTGCGCGTCTATGGCTACGGATCGTGCGAGGATGACCCGCTCATCCTCATGGAGTGGGTCGAGGGCACCTCGCTCAAGCAGGCGCTGCCCCTGCTTCCGCACGACGCCTCGGGCGGGCTGACCACCCAGATGGTCGCCGCCGTCGGAAACGCCGTGCTTCGTGCGCTCTTGATGACCCAAGGCCTCGTGAATCCGGTCATCCATCGCGACCTGTCGCCTGCCAATATCATGTTCCGCACCACTAGCCGAACGCTCGAGCAGCAGATTGCTGATTGTTCCTTTGACCCCTGCCTCATCGACATGGGCTCCGCGACCATGGCTCTCGGCGACGACACGATCACCCGGCGCGCCGACATCTGGCGTTTTGCCACGCCCGCATACGCCGCGCCCGAGATGCTCACGCAGGATATCGAAGGCATCGCGGCCCTTCGCCGTTCGCCGGCAATCGACGTCTATGCGCTTTCGAGCATTTTGTACCAGCTCTACAGCGGTCGCAAACCGTTTGACTTTGAGTCGACGGACGCCGCTGCAACCGGCTCGTTCTATCTCGTAAAGACCAAGACCAAGCCGGCACCGCTCGAGCCGCGCTGCGAGAGCGATGAAGCGCTCGTCCAAATCATCATGAAGGGTCTCTCAGTCGAGCAGTGCGATCGTCCCACCGAGCAGCAGATGCTCGAGGTGCTCTCGGCATACCTCACCGATGCCGAATCCGAGGGCCGCGAGGGCGCGGGCAGTGACGCCGCAATCGACATCGACTCCGGTACGCACCTTAAGGTCGACGTCGCCGGCGAGCGCGCGCGAGAGATCCTGGAGCAGGCCCGGCACGATGCCATGACCCGCCGCCGGTTTATTATCGGTGGCGTCGTTGCAGCCGTTGCGGGGCTCAGCGTCATTGGGGCGGCGACCCATGGCTTCGGCATCCCCGACTACCTGGACGGCATCCGCGGTTCGCTTGACGACTACACCTGGGATCAGCTGCAGGAGATTTCGCTCAAGATTAAGGCCGCCGAGACCCGTAGCGAGGCACGCGAGATTGCCAAGCGCTATCACCTGCTCGATGCCGATGGGCATATCCCCTATCCGTGTACCAAACGTGTCACGCTCACCAACGGGCTGCAGGTTGGCGCACAGCTTGTGGGCATCCGCCACGACGAGCTTCTGGACGGGACGGGCAAGGCCGGACTGACGTTTATGTTCGATGCCGGCATTGCCGAACGCGACGCCGCGGCCCAACCGCTGAGCGCCGGCTGGGCAGATTGCGAGCTGCGGGAATGGCTCGACAGCGACGGCCTTAAGCTGCTGCCCAACGAGCTGCGCGCACTCATCAAATCTGTCAAAAAGATCTCGAATAACGTTGGCGCCGCCAGAAGCGCATCGTGTCTGAGCGAGCTGCCCGCGACCCTTTGGCTTCCCGCCATGGTCGAGCTCTGCGGCAATCAGCCACCCGAGTCATTTACCGGGAACTTTCACTACCTGGCAGATATCTACAACGGCGAGGGCAAGGAGTATCAGCTCTTCCGCGAGCTCAAGGTAAGTCCGTATACCACGAACGAGATGTTGGTTCGCCAGTGGAAGGGCAAGGACGCCTGTTGGTGGGAACGAACGGCGAGCCCCGACACATCGGAGAGCGAAGGCACGCTCTACATGAACCGCGTGGGGCACGACGGCGACGTCTTTACGTACGCCACGCCTGCGGACAACCCCAAGAAGCGGACCTGCGTGATTCCTGGATTCTGTATCTAGAGGGCGGTGGACTGCGGCAGGGCTTCCGGCCCCAGCGTTTGTCTCGATCTATAACATCTACTCGGTAAAAACAGGTCTAGTTGTTACAGATTGAGATATTGAGTCATCGTCTGACGGTTTGTCTCAATCTGTAACAGTAACCCTGCAAAATCGGCTCCAGATGTTACAGATTGAGACATTAAGTTTTTTGCTGAGGGCTCGTCTCGATCTGTAACAGTTACTCGGCAAAATCAGGCCTAGATGTTACAGATTGAGACGAAGGGCGGGGATGGTGCACCAACCCGGCACCCACCCTCATCTGTAACGAAATGTCATACATTTCCTTTTGTACTGGACACCCCCAGGGGGTATGGGTGTATAGTATCGGCAGGTTAACAATTCAAACACCGAACTACAGAAAGGAGAAGCCATGGCTCAAGATAAGTTTGACGTGGACGGCATGACGTGCGCCGCCTGCCAGGCGCATGTGGACCGCGCCGTGAGCAAGCTCGACGGCGTCCAAAGCGTCGCCGTCAACCTGCTCGCCGGCTCCATGTTGGTGGACTATGACCCCGCGCAGGTCTCCCCCGACGATATCTGCACTGCCGTCGACCGCGCGGGCTATTCGGCCTCGCCCGTCAGCGCGAACACCGATGCCGCCAGCTCAAGCGGCAGCGCGCAAGCCAGGTCCGGCGCCACCCATATGGAGTCGCCCACCAAAAAGCTAGAGGCCACTGCCTCCGCTATGCGCACCCGTCTCATCATCTCAATCATCTTTCTCATTCCGCTGTTCTACATAGGCATGGGACACATGCTCGGCTGGCCGCTGCCCAGCGTCTTCACCGACCACACCCACAGCATGACGTTGGCGCTCACCGAGCTCGTCTTGCTCATCCCCATCGTCTACGTCAACGACGCGTACTTTATCAACGGCTTCAAGTCGCTCGTGCACGGCGCACCCACCATGGACGCTCTCATCGCCGTCGGTGCCACCGCGTCGATCGCCTGGACGCTCTACGCTATGTTCATCATGGCCGACCAGCTGGCCACAGGTCAGGTCCACGAGGCCATGATGACGAGCATGGACAACCTGTATTTTGAGAGTGCCGGCACCATTCTGTCGCTCGTCACCGTGGGCAAGTACCTCGAGACGCGCAGCAAGTCCAAGACCGGCGGCGCTATCGAAGCCCTCATCGACTTGGCACCCAAGACCGCGACCGTCGTTGCCGATGACGGCACCGAGACCACCGTCGACGTCGACAGCATCCTACCCGGCCAGGTGCTGCGCGTGCGCCCCGGCGAGTCCATCCCCGTCGATGGCGTGGTGCTCGAGGGCAGCTCGGCCGTGGACGAGAGTGCGCTCACCGGCGAGTCCATCCCCGTGGAAAAGACCGCCGGCGACACCGTCAACGCCGCCACCGTCAACCGCACCGGTTCGTTTACCTTCCGCGCCACGCGCGTGGGTGCCGACACGTCGCTCGCCAAGATTATCCAGCTCGTCGAGGACGCCAACGCCACCAAGGCGCCCATCGCCCGCATGGCCGACAAGGTCGCCGGTGTGTTTGTGCCCGTGGTGTTCGTGATCTCGGGCGTGACCTTTGCGGTGTGGATGGCACTGACCGGCAGCATGAACGAGGCGCTCACCTCCGCCGTGGCCGTACTGGTGATCAGCTGTCCGTGCGCATTGGGCTTGGCCACGCCCGTCGCCATTATGGTGGGCACCGGCAAGGGCGCCGAGATGGGCATTCTGTTTAAGAGCGCCGAGGCGCTGGAGAACCTGCGCAGTGTGGGCACCGTGGTGCTCGATAAGACGGGCACGGTCACCCGCGGCAAGCCAGCCGTGACCGATATCGTTGTAGCCACGCGCACTGACGGCTCGCCCGCCATGAGCGAAAAGGCGCTGCTCAAGCTGGCTGCCGCGCTGGAGCGCTCGAGCGAGCATCCGCTAGCCGAGGCGATTATGGCCGAATGCGAGGCGCGCGGAATTGTCGCGCGCATGGTCGAGGACTTTGCCGCCGTGCCCGGTCGTGGCGTGACGGCACGCGAAGGGCAAAACGCCATTGCCGCTGGTAACGTGCGCCTGATGGAAGAGCTGGGCGCAAAGGTGCCCGCCGGCCTTGCCGAACAGTTCGCCGCCGAGGGCAAGACGCCACTGTTCTTTGCCAAGAACGGCGAGCTCGTCGGCACCATCGCCGTGGCCGACGAGGTCAAAGAGACGAGCGCCGAGGCCATCGCCGCGCTCCGCAAGCTCGGCGTCGACGTGCACATGCTCACCGGCGACAACCGCGTGACGGCCGAAGCAATCGCCCGCCGTGTGGGACTGAACAGCAAGCAGGTCATCGCCGACGTCCTCCCCGCCGACAAGGAGCGCCACGTGCGCGAGCTGCAGAATGCGGGCAGCATGGTCGCCATGGTGGGCGACGGCATCAACGACTCCCCCGCCCTGGCGCGCGCCGACGTGGGCCTTGCGATCGGCACCGGCGCCGATATCGCCAAAGAAGGGGCAGATGTGGTGCTCATGCGCAGCGACCTCATGGACGTCGCCCGCGCCATCGAGCTTTCGCGCGCCACGATTCGCAACATCAAGCAGGACCTGTTCTGGGCGCTGTTCTACAACGGCATCGGCATTCCGCTCGCCGCGGGCGTGTTCTTCCCCCTCACCGGTTGGCAACTCTCGCCGATGTTTGGCGCCGCGGCCATGAGCCTGTCGAGCGTCTGCGTCGTAAGCAATGCGCTGCGCCTGAAATCCTTTAAGCCTAAAGTGGCAAAATAGGCTCACCATTAAGTCCATTTAGAACGGGTTTTCCAGATGCCCGAGATTGACCTGAAAGAGGAGCGACGCGTACTTTGATACGCGAGCGACGGCTTGAAGGTCAAGGTCGGGTGCCTGGGAAAGCCGACGCAACAGAGAGGAATACCTATGCGATACACAATCAAGACTTCCGGCCTCATGTGCGGCCACTGCGATGCCACCGTCGAGACTGCGCTGCTCAACGTTGCCGGCGTGACCGACGCCGACGCCGATCACGAGACCCAGACCGTCCAGGTGGAGTGCGCCGACACCGTGACCGCCGAGCAGCTCGCCGCCGCCGTCGAGGCCGCGGGCGAGAAATTCCACGCCCTATCCGTGACCGCAGCGTAGCAGACACCGTCTACTCAATCCTCAGAAGTTGCGGTGAAATAGTTCCTGTTTTAGCGCTTCAAGCCTGCAAACAAGAACTATTTCACCGCAACTGACGGGGGCATCCGGAAGATCGACCAGAAACGAGGACCCGCCATGATGGCAGACCATAAATCGGTGACCCGCATGCTCAAGACGGCACGCGGCCAGATCGACGGCATCCTACGGATGGTCGAAGAGGACCGTTACTGCGTCGACATCTCCACGCAGCTCATGGCAACACAGGCGCTCCTCGCGCGCATCAACGCCGACGTGCTCAAGGCGCATATCGAGGGCTGCGTGACTTCGGCAATCGAATCGGGCGACGAGGACCTCAAAGCCGCCAAGCTCGCCGAGATCGAACGCGTCGTCGACAAGCTCTCCAAGTAATTGGGGCATTGGGGACAGACTTCTTTGCACCGTCTTGGTATTCCGGGGACAGGTATGTTTGCACCACATTGGTGCAGATTAACCTGTCCCCCTTGCTCTAAATCGGGTATAAAGGCGTGCAGCATATCGAACGAAAGGCAATTTGCATGAATGACTTTATGAAGGGTCGCAATGGTGCCGATGAACTCACCATCGTGATGGGTTTTGCCGGCATCGTCATCGCGATGATCGGATCGATAGCCCGCATCCACTGGCTCAGCTGGATTGCCATCGCCGTAATCGTGATTGGCGTGCTGCGCGGCCTGTCCAAAAATATCGACGCACGTCGCAAGGAGAACGAGGCCTTTGTCGCCGCGACTGCAAACGTACCCGGCTTGGGCAAGTTTGTAGCTAGCTTGGGCGGCGGAGCTGCAGCGGCCAACGCCTCGCGCGCAGCCGGTACTAGCAAGGAAGACTTTGAACGTGCCAAGCGCACAGCCAAGAAGATGTGGAAGGGCCGCAAGACCACGGCCTATCTCAAGTGCCCCAACTGCGGCCAGATGCTCTCCGTCCCCAAGGGCAAGGGCAAGATCCGCGTCACCTGCCCCAAGTGCCACGCCAAGATGGAGACGCGCTCCTAGCGCCCGCACGCGGGACAAATAAATCAGATTTGTTTGTCCCAAATCTTAAGTATTTGTTCGATAAAAAAGCCGAGGCCTCGTGTTGAGACCTCGGCTTTTTGTATGCGGCAACGGAGCTGTCCCTTTGTCTCGTCTACGCCACGCCGTCGCGGGCCAGCTCCTCGGCCAGCGCTTCGGCTGGCATGGCCATAATCGCGTCGAGCTCGGCGTCCACCTCGGGAATACGCTTCACCTTGAGCTTGCGCACCAAATCGCCACGGCACATCACGTGCGTCGGCTCACGCAGTGCGCACAGGTCATCGAGCGGGTTCTTGCGCGTCACCAAGATATCGGCGGCCTTGCCGCACTCGATTGTGCCAGTCTCGCCGTCCAGCCCCAGCAGCTCGGCGTTGACTTGCGTAGCCGTATGCAGTGCGAAGGCGTTGCTCACGCCGACATGCTTGGCAAAATAGGCCACCTCACGCCACATGTCGTACTGCGTCACGAACGGGCAGCTCGAGTCCGTGCCCAGGCCCACCTTAACGCCAGCTTCCAGTGCGGCACGGGCGCTCTCGATAATGCCCGAGCACACGATGTCGCCGTTCTTCTTTTGCGTATCGGTCGAATGGGTCTTTTTCGGGTCGAGCAATACAAACGGCAGCGCCGGGCTGATAGTGCAGGTAACGCTGGGCGCTCGATCCTCAAGCTGCGTGCCCGCGGCGCCGCGGTACAGTTCCAAGATCTCAGGAGTCATCGGGGCACCGTGCTCGATCGTGTCAACGCCGGCCTCAAGCGCGGCCTTCACGCCTTCGGTGCTCTCGACATGGGCCATAACCGGCAGGCCCACCTCGTGCGCAGCCTTGCACGCCGCCGCGGCAACCTCCACCGGCATACGCAGCACGCCCGGCTCGCCCACCTCGGTCGCGTCGAACACGCCGCCCGTTACGAACAGCTTAATGACGTCGGCACCGCGCGCATACAGGTCGCGCACCTGTTCGGCTGCCTCGGCGGGACTGTTTGCCACCTGGGCGAACAAGCCCGCACCATGGCCGCCCGGAACCGTGACGCCCGTTCCCGGCGCCACCAGGCGAGGACCTTGATACTTGCCGGCATCGATAGCATCGCGCACGGCCAGATCGGCAAACAGTGGGTCGCCCGCGCCGCGCACCGTGGTCACGCCGCTTGCCAGTTGTTGTTGGGCGCTGCCCTTAAGAATATGGCGCACGATGGCGCGCCCCACGGGGTTATCGAGCTTCTTCATCAACGCACCCGCATCGCCCGCCGAAACCGGCTTGCCCGAACCGCACAGGTGCACGTGCATATTGATGAGACCGGGCATGAGATACGCACCACCCAGGTCGATAACCTCGGCACCCGCGGGCGCCTGCGCCACAGCACTCGGCCCCATCCAGGTGATGACGCCGCGCTCAACAGTCACGGCCATATCGGGTTGCGGCTCCATATGTTCCGAACCATCCAGGACGGTCGCATTGATAAACAACGTGGAACGATCGGCAGACGCCATATCGAGCTCCTCCCTCACGATTAACTTGAACATTTGTCCATTATTACCTAGCGCGACAGGACTACTGCGGACATATCGGCTAACGGGAGGAAGAGAAGGGCGTAAGGATGAACAGACCAGTGCAGCGATGCTTCGGGCGTTCCAGCAAAACGTCTTGATCTGTAACAGTGAGCCCGGTTTTGAGCCGCTAGATGTTACAGATCGAGATTTTCAGTCGTGCGTCCAACCTTTGTCTCAATCTGTAACAGCTGGGTCGAATTTTGGCCGTTAGATGTTACAGATCGAGATGTTCTCCAGCCCCGTCGTCAAACGTCTCAATCTGTAACAGTTAGACCGATTTTTGGACCCTTTCCGTTACAGATCGAGATCTTTCGGCAGGCGCCAACCTTCCGTCTTGATCTGTAACAGTTACGAGGTCTTGATCTGTAACAGTTACGAGGCCAAACGGCCCCTTATTGTTACAGATTGAGACAGTCCGCTTCAGTGCCCATACCACTGGCGCCTCCATTGCTCAGCCAAATCGGGCCGTCGCGGAATACCCGCCAACCTCATCTTTTCGATCAGCTTCCCCGGGTCTTTGAGTTCGTTAAACGTAAACCGAAGCACCTTATGCCCAAGCATTGTCAGATGGGACTCCCGTTGACGTTCTGCCACGAATGGGTCGACCGACTCCCGGCCCTCGCCGTTCTGCAAGGTGTACTTCCCCTTTCCGTCCAGCTCGCCAATCACGCACGTTCCGTCCTCGAGCCGCCAAAAATAGTCGACGCGAAACACCTGGCTCGGATCGAGCGGATCGCGAAACTCCACCTGCAGCTCCGGAACCGGAAAGCCGTATGCAATAAAGAACGCCCGAAAGCGAGACTCGCCGCCGTTCTCGGACAGCCCGTCCGCATGCGACGCAATCACCTGAGCTCTGCGATACCCTCGCCTGCCCTCGCAATCGACCTGGAGCCGCTCGCAGAGGTCGTCGCGCGACATGCCCTTCGCCCGCAGTGCAGAATCGGCAATCGCCAACCCGTAGGAAAACGGCGCACGCAGCAAACAATCCTCCACCGTGCGCCAAAACGGCGTCACTCGCACGCCGTCGACGCGCTCAAGCGCACCCGCCATCTGTGGACGCAACAACCTGCACCCGCTGCTCAACGTCACCGAACAGCCCGTCTTAACAAGAAAACGCAGCCCGAGCAGATCATTCGGCACCTCCAAACCCCACAAAAGCGCCGCGTCATAGCCCCAAAACGCCCAATCGGGATGAAACTCTGCAAGCCCTTTGATGGTACGCAACGCTCGCTCCGCCGGCGTCAGTACAACCCAATCATGTTGAAAGCAGAACAGATACGGCTCGGGCTCCGCAATATCATCGGTTCCCACATGGCGCCGCAGCCACATGAGCTCGGCATTGTCGTGCGTCACAAGCAGCACGCCTTGTTCAGCCGCCTCCGTGAGCCTGGCAAGCATCCTATTCCGCGCCAAGGTGTTACGTGTTACGTGCTTGTGTTTAAAAACGGCATTAGACACTTTCATCACCACCACGTCAGACAAATGGACCATCGTCACCGTTGCCTCCGCTGACAAATGTCTTGATCTGTAACAGGAAGACAGTCTTTGAGCCTCTAGTTGTTACAGATCGAGATTTTCAGTCGTGCGTCCAACCTTTGTCTCGATCTGTAACAGGTAGGTCGAATTTTGGCCCCTTCCCGTTACAGATCGAGATCTTTCGGCAGGCGCCAACCTTCCGTCTTGATCTGTAAC
>CAUAEH010000058.1 GCA_958427975.1 uncultured Collinsella sp.
GCATTGCCGGCGACGAGTTCGACCAGGCTATCCTCACCCATGTTCGCGATGCCTACAACCTGGCTATCGGCGAGCGCACGGCCGAGGACATCAAGATCAAGGTCGGCTCTGCCGTGCCGCTCAAGGATGAGCTCGACGTCGAGGTCAACGGACGCGACGTTATCACGGGCCTACCCAAGACCGTGCGTATCGAGAGCGAGGAGATTCGTCGCGCGCTCAACAAGCCGCTCGACGAGATGGCCAAGGCCGTCAAGGACGCACTCGACGCTACGCCTCCCGATCTTGCCTCGGACCTTATGTACTACGGCATTTTGCTGACTGGTGGCGGCGCGCTGCTGCGCGGTCTCGACGTGCGCCTGCGCGATGAGACCGGTGTTTCTGTCAACGTCAGCCCCACGGCGCTCGATAACGTCGTTAACGGCTGTGCCCGCGTGCTCGAGGCCAATGCGTTTGATGGCGGCTTCGTCCAGACCAATGCTTAATTTCCAAAAGGTGGATTCCATTTGGCACGATCTTCGGGTTTCTCCACAAATCTGAATACCAAGCGACAATCAACGGGTATGCGCCCGTTGATTGTTTTCAGCCTGATTTCGGTGTTGCTGCTCACGTTTTACATCCGCGAGGGCGAGGCAGGGCCGATTCATGCCGTGCGTTCGGGCGTAACGACGATTACCTCGCCGGTGCGCTTTGTGGGCTCGGCCGTGGCGGCTCCCTTCAATGCGATCGGCAACGTGTTCTCTAACCTTACGGCGTCGCAGGACACGCTTGACGAGCTTAAGAAGCAAAACGAGGAACTGACCTCTAAGGTTGCCGAGCTCTCCGAGGCTCAAAAGACCGCCGAGCGTCTGGAGGGGCTGGTCGGCCTGCAGTCGACCTATAACCTCAAATCGACCGCTGCTCGTATCGTTGGTGCCTCTGGCGATGCCTGGACCTCGACCGTTACCATCGACAAGGGCTCTGCCGACGGCCTTACCATCAACATGCCCGTGACGAGTTCTGCCGGTGTTATCGGCCAGATTATCGAGGTATCGGCCAAAACGTCGACCGTGCGCTTGATTAGCGACGAGAACTCGGGCGTGTCCGCCATGGTGCAGGACACGCGCGCCCAGGGCATGCTGCAGGGTCAGGCTGACGGCACGCTGCGTCTTGAGTACGTGAGCGTCGACTCCGACGTTAAGGTTGGCGACATCATCGTGACCTCGGGCATCGGTGGCGTGTTCCCCAAGGGTCTACCGCTCGGCACCGTCTCGTCGGTTGAGAAATCGGCAAACGATGTGTACTACACCATTGTGGTGCGCGCTCAGACGACGGCCGAGAACAACGAGGAAGTGCTGGTCATTACCTCGCTGACCGACGAACAGTCGGCCTCGGATGAGGACGTGAGTACGGCCAACAGCACGCCGCAGGGAACGTCGCGCGATGCTGCGACCAAGACGAAGGACGAGAGTTCGGATGACAGTTCCGACACGTCCGAGACGACCGATTCCGGCTCGAGCGAATAGGGGGCATGTCCATGGATCTACACGAGCAGGGGATGAGCTCCCGTACGTTTGTAATCGCCGCCATCGTGTGCGTGCTGCTGCAGGCAGGCCTGGCACCGCAGATCTCCATTGCGGGCGGTCGCGTTAACTTCATGATTATCCTGGTGTGCCTAAGCGTGTTCTCGGGCGACCCGACCCGTGCCGTCGTGTGCGGTTTTTGCAGCGGCTTGTTTTATGACCTGTCCGCTGCCGTGCCGGTGGGCGTTATGTCGCTCCTGCTGACCGTGGGTTCTTTTGCCTTGGTGCACAGCGCCGTCGGTCAGACGGGCGGTACCCCGAGTGCGCGCGGCGTCACTGTGGGCACCTTTGCGCTCGTCATTAATGTGATCTACAGCATCATCTTGCTGTTTATGGGTTTGGAGACGAGCTTTGTGGTGGCGATCTTCGGCCATGCGCTGCCGTCCTCGATCCTGACGGGTCTGGTTGCCATTCCGTTTTTGATGTCCGGCGTCGTGCCGCAGTCCGGCTATGGATTCTCCGCACGTGGCGGACGCCAGGCGGGTATGCGCTTTAAGCCCAAGACCCGCAAGCTCAAATAGGGGAGGCCCGTAGATGTCTTCCCAGTTGACGGTTATTATCGCCGGTATCGTGCTGGTTGTGGCCATCGTGGTCGCGCTGGTCATCATGCGTCGTGGCGATTCCCGTTTTACCTACGATACGCAGCATGGAACGGCCCCGCGCGCCACCGAGGGTGAGGGCAATACCGCGGCGACCGCCTTTAAGGGCCGCTTTTCCATCCTCACCACGGGTGTGGGCGCGATGTTTGCGGCGCTTGCCGTCAAGCTGTGGGGCATGCAGATGGTCTCATCGGACTATTACGAGAAGCAGGCCAATAGTAATCAGACTCGCACCGTTACAACACCCGCTGTGCGCGGTCGCATCCTCGACCGCAATGGCGTGGCGCTTGTCCAGAACCGTCCCTCACTTGCTGTCGTGGCCTACCGCGACCTTGCCGAGGATGAGGTTCTGGTTCGCCATCTTGCCAACGTGCTTGGAATGCCTTACGTGGCGGTCCTTCGCAATATTCAGGACAATACAGAGGGCGCTCAGAGCCTGCATACCATCGCGACGGACGTCCGTCGCTCCACGGTTGCCTATATTCAGGAGCATGCCGGCGAGTTCCCGGGCGTCAAGATTGCCGAGCGTACCGAGCGTCAGTATCCATATGGCGAGACGGCATGCCATATCTTGGGCTATACCGGCACCATTACCTCCGAGCAGCTCGAGGCCCAGAATAAGAAAACCTCTGGCGATGATGATGCTTCTGCTGGCAAGATTACGTACCAGTCGGGCGATATCGTGGGCCAGGCGGGCGTTGAGAGCTACTACGAAAACCTGCTGCAGGGTATTCGTGGCGAGCAGACCGTCAAGGTCGATGCCTCGGGCAATGTGACCGGTCAGGCCGGCGCCGTGCCCGCGAAGGCCGGCTCCGACATTAAGCTCACGCTCGACCTTAAGATTCAACAGGCCTGTGAGACGGCGCTGGCGAGCGCTATCGAGCTTGCCAAGACCACTGGCTACAGCAATGCCGGCAACGGCGCTGTGGTGTGTCTCGATCCCAACAATGGCGAGATCCTGGGCATGGCGAGCCAGCCCAAGTTCGATCCGTCCGTCTTTATCGGCGGCGTCTCAAATGACGTGTGGACCGAGCTCAATGATGACAAGGGTTCGCACCCGCTGCTCAACCGCGCCATTAGCGGACAGTACATGTCGGCCTCGACCATCAAGCCGCTCTCGGCACTGGCCGGTCTTGAGTTTGGAACCTACACGTCGGGGCAGACGACCAACTGCACGGGTTATTGGACGGGTCTGGGCAAGTCGTGGGGCAAGTACTGCTGGCTGCATTCCGGCCACGGCACCATGACGCTGCAGTCGGGTATCGCCAACTCGTGCGACCCCGTCTTCTACGACATGGGCAAGGCGTTCTTTTATGACGAGCAACATCCCGAGGGCCTGCAGGAGGTCTTTCGTCGCTGGGGTCTAGGCAAGACCTGCGGTATCGATCTGCCGAGTGAGGGCGCGGGCCGTATTCCCGATGCCGAGTGGAAAGAGTCGTACTTCACCGACGCCTCTGCCGAGGATCGCAAGTGGAATGCCGGCGATATGACCAACATTGCCATCGGTCAGGGTGACATCCTGGTGACGCCCCTGCAGATGGCGTGTGCCTATATGGGTCTTGCCAACGGCGGCAAACAGTACGTGCCTCACGTGTTTTTGTCTGCCGTGTCGCGCGATGGTGACGGCGATGCCTATAAGTACAACGGAAAGGGCAAGAAGAAGCGCCTGGAGGCCAAGATCAACAGCGATTCGGATTTGGCTCTTGTTCGCAACGGCATGCACGACGTGATTTATACGGCATCGACGTCCCTGGCGGCTCACTTTGGCACCCTGACGCCTCAGGTATACGGCAAGTCGGGCACGGGCGAGAAAAGCGGCGAGGACGAATACGCGTGGTTCTGCGCCTATGCACCGGCCGATGATCCCAAGTATGTCATCGCTACTGTCCTGGAGCAGGGCGGCGGTGGCTCAGATACCGCGATGCATGTCGTGCGTGACGTGCTCGGCGTGATTTATGACGAGCCCGATACCTCTTCGGCCTCGGGCGATTCTTCGGTTCGATAGGATGTTGCGATGGATTTTTCTCCGGCGGATCTGTTCCGTTCAACCAAGACCGGCTCTCGCAGCAGCCTGGACCGCGTCAACAAGCAACTTTCGGCCTCGCGCGGCACGTTTCGCCAAAAGGTGCATATCGGTGTGCTTGTGGCTACTGTGGCGCTCGTCGCCTACGGTGCCATCATTATCTGGTCGGCTTCGCAGTTTAAGGCCGATGCTTCGTTCTCACGCCATCTGCTGGGAATTGGCATCGGAGCGGTGCTGGCGGTGCTCGTCTGGCGAACCGACCTGCGCGGTATTTCCAATTTCTCGACGGCGTTGCTCGTCATCGACCTGATCGTGATCCTCTCGCCCAAGATTCCGGGTCTGTCCTATACGGGCGGTCTGGGCATGACGGGCTGGATCAAGATTCCCGGTATCGGCTTGACATTCCAGCCGGTTGAGCTTGCCAAGCTCATCACCATCTTCTTTATTGCTATGCTTGGCTCGCAGTATAACGGTCGCATCGATACCGTTCGCGACTACGTCAAGCTCTGCGGCATGCTGTCCATTCCGTTTTTGGCCGTCGTTGCCATGGGCGACCTGGGATCGGGCCTGGTCGTGCTGGTTTCTGGCGCTATCGTCATCTGTATGAGCGGTGCACGCCGCGAATGGGTGCTGTCGACCCTGGCCCTGCTTGTGGGCCTGGTGGCCCTCGTTCTGGCGCTTGATTCGGTCTTTGATTCGTTGCTCGGCCATGATGTGCTCATCAAGCAGTATCAGATGAACCGTCTGACGGTCTTTATCGACCCCGATAATGCCGATTCGGACGATGCGTACAATCTGCAGCAGTCGTTGATCGCGGTCGGCTCGGGCGGCTTCTTTGGTAAGGGCCTGGGCCATGCGACGCAGTCGGCCGGCGGCTTTCTGCCTGAGTTCCACACCGACTTCGTCTTCGCCTTTTTGTCCGAGACCTTTGGCTTCTGCGGCTCCTTTTTGCTCCTGTGCCTCTACGTACTGTTGATCTTTTCGACGATTCGCGTCGCCTTTAAGTGTGAGTCCCTGTTCCTGCGCCTATCGTGCGTGGGCATCGTTGGCATGTGGGCGTTCCAGACCTTCGAAAACATCGGCATGTGCATCGGCATGATGCCGATTACCGGTATTCCGCTGCCGTTTATTAGCTTCGGTTCGTCTTCGATGATGATTCAGCTGCTGACGGTGGGTATCGTACAATCCATATGGCGGCATCGTTCGGGCGCCGCGTAACCGCTGGAGGGGTTTGCTATGAAAATTCCCGTAGATAAGCTGACCCGCGCTTTTAAGATGGGCGCGTCCGTTAAGAAGGATTCCGATACGCCGGTGCGCGTCTCGGTCTATCTGGATTCTTCCGCCTCGCGCTTTCTGGCCGAGACGGTGCGTGACGCCTTTGTGCCGCAGACGACCTCGGGCATTGTGCGCGTCGAGCGTCTGGGGGAGGAGCGAATTGCTCCAAAGACCGATACCGATGTGGTGCTGGTGCTCTCGTGTGGTTCCGACCGCTTGGAGAGTGCCGTGCAGGAGCTCGTGATCGCCGGCGCGCCCGTGTGCGTGCTTGCCGAGTCTGCTGTGGAGGTGCCGTTTATCGAGGAGTCCACGCCCATGCTCGGCGTGGTGGCGGCAACCGATAAGACGTATCTGCTCGAGACGCTTGCCCGCTGGATTCTCGATCGCACCGACAGGGAAACGGCTTTTGCGGCGAACTTTGCCTTCATGCGCATCGCGGCGGCCAATCGTATCATCACCTCGTGCGCGCTCACCAATATGGCGACCGGTGCGCTGGTGTTTTTGCCGGGCGCCGATTATTCCGTTATGGCGCTGGCGCAGGTGGGCATGCTCTTTGAGCTCGCTGCCGTCTTTGGACGCGGCATTAAGCCTGAGCGCGGCTACGAGGTCGCGGGCGTGCTTGCCGGCGGTCTTGTGATCCGAGCGGTCACCCGCGCACTTGTCAAGCAGACGCCGCATATTGGGTTTGCCGTCAAGGCGCTCACTGCCGCCGCGGGCACCTATGGCATGGGCCGTGCGCTCGTTTCGCTCTACGAGCGCGATGTCGACTACAGCCGTGCCAACGAGGTGGTCACTGCCACGTTCTCCCGCGTTCGCGATCTGGTGACCACTGTCGCGGGCGCTACCCGTCCTATGGCGTCCTATCAGGACGCATCAGATCTCGCTGCTTAGGGGTTTTCCGTTGCGCGTTGCATACCAAGACTGTTTTCATTTAATTGAGCCGTTGCTCGCCAAGGTCGAGAAGCCGAGTCGCTATATCGATCACGAGTGGGGCACGCTTTCCAAGGCCGATGCCGACTACCGTTGCTGCCTGATCTATCCGGATGTGTACGAGGTCGGTCTGCCCAACCAGGGTATCGCCATCCTCTACAACATCCTTAACCAGGCCGAGGGCATCTCCTGCGAGCGTGGCTATGTGCCGTGGCCCGATATGGGCGACGCCATGCGCGAGGCAGGCATTCCGCTGCTCTCGCTCGAGGGTGCAGCGCCGGTCGCTTCGTTTGATATCGTCGGTCTGCATGTGCCGCACGAGATGGCGGTGACGAACTTCCTCGAGGCACTCGACCTCGCTGGCATTCCACTGTTGGCGGCCGACCGAGGCGAAGACGACCCCATCATCATCGCCGGCGGCCCCTCGGTGTACAACCCCGAGCCCTACGCGGCCTTCTTCGATGCCATCCTCATCGGCGAGGGCGAGGAATCGCTGCTCGAGACCTGCCAGCTGCATCGCCGCCTGCGTGACGAAGGGGTCCCGCGCGCGCAGATTGTCGAGCAGCTTGCATCCATTGCCGGCAACTACGTGCCGTCGCTCTATGAAGTTCGTCACGACGAGCCCTGCTCGCCGCATGGCTACACCGTGCCGCGTGAGGGCAAGGATGCGCCGACTGTGGTCTACAAGCGCGTCGTCGAGGATTTCGGCGCCACGAATCCGTTGTCGCAGTCGTGCGTACCCTATGCGCAGCTGGTCCACGACCGCCTGTCTATCGAGATCCTGCGCGGCTGCGCCCGCGGCTGTCGTTTTTGCCAAGCCGGTATGACGTATCGCCCGGTGCGCGAGCGCTCGGCCGACCAGATCGTCTCATCGGTAATTCAGGGTCTGGAAAAGACCGGCTATGACGAGGTGTCGCTGACCTCGCTCTCCACGACCGACCACTCCTGCATTCGCGACGTGCTCGGCAGGCTCAACCGTCGCCTGGAGGATACGGGTATTCGCGTGTCTATTCCGTCGCAGCGCCTGGATTCGTTTGGCGTGGATATGGCCGAGTCGGTCGCCGGCGAAAAGAAAGGTGGCCTGACGTTCGCGCCCGAGGCCGGCAGCCAGCGCATGCGCGACATCATTAACAAGAACGTGACCGAGGAGGACCTGGACCGTGCGGCCAAGGCGGCCTTCGAGGCCGGTTGGAACCGCATGAAGCTCTACTTTATGATGGGCCTTCCCGGCGAGCGCGACGAGGACATCGTGGCCATCGCCAATCTGGCCGATCACGTGCTGGAGCTCGGTCGTTCCGTGGTGCCTAAGGCTCGTCGCGGCTCGATCTCGGTGTCGATCTCGGTTTCGGTCTTTATCCCCAAGGCTGCCACGCCGTTCCAGTGGTGCCCGCAGCTCGACTACGACGACGTCAAACGTCGCCAGAAGTTGCTTATCACGAGCGTTCGCAACCGTGCCGTCCGCGTTCATTACCACGATGCCGAGACCTCGCTCATCGAGGCCGCGCTGTCCCGCGCCGGTCGTGACATGACGCCCGTCATCATCGATGCTTGGCGCTCGGGCTCTCGCTTTGACGCCTGGGTAGAGCATTTCTCGCTCGATAACTGGAAGGAGGCTGCTGCCAAAAACGGCATCGACCTCAATGAGCTCGTGCACCTGCCCTACGAGTTGGACTGGCGCCTGCCGTGGGAGCACGTGAGCCCCGGCTGCACGCGCGGCTTCCTCGAGCGCGAGTACCGTCGCTCGCTCGAGGGCGTCACGACTCCCGACTGCACCCGCACGTCGTGCACCGGCTGCGGGATCTGCCCCACGCTCCACGCCAAGAATGTATTGATGGGTGATCGCGCATGAGTGAGCGCCTGACCGACAACCCCTCGCTCTTTAGGCTTCGTGTTCGCTATGGCAAGCGCGATCGCCTTAAGTACCTGGGCCATCTCGAAGTAATCCATACCATTGAGCGCATCGTGCGCCGTGCGGGGCTTCCCTATGCCGTCACGCAGGGCTTCTCCCCGCGCATGCGCGTGGGCTTCTCTTCGGCGCTACCGGTGGGTACGTCGTCGACCTGCGAGTGGTATGACCTGTTTATGACCGAGTTCGTGGCGCTCGACGAGGCGTTTGAGCGCCTGGCTGCGGCGTCTCCGGCCGATCTGGCGCCCATCGAGGCGGCGTACATCGACGTGCGCACGCCGGCATTGACGGCGCAGCTCACGCGCCTGTCGTATCGCATCGACCTGCACTTGGATCCCGAGGCGCCCGTAAGCGCCGACGAGGTGCGTCGTGCGATCGACACGCTGCGCGCGGGCCACGGCATCGACTACGCGCGCGGCAAAAAGAGCAAGCGCTTGGATTTGGATCACACGCTCGTGGGCTATGAGCTCACGGCGGGGGAGCGCCCAGACCATTTGGTGCTCATGCTCGACACCCATGCCGACAACGAGGGCTCCATGCGTCCGGAAATTTTGCTTTCTGCTGCTGATGTTTTGTTGCAGGGCTTGACCCCGGGCGTGGATGCACCTATTGTTTCCACCGGTATGCAAGACCTCGTGACCATCTGCTCCTACGATGTCGAGCGTCAGAATCAAGCATGCGAGGACGACGAGGGCCGACTCGTCAGCCCCATACCTGTGCGAACTTGTGGATTTGCTCCACATACTCGTTGACGGGGGTATTTTCGCCTGCTACTATATTCGGCTGTTGCACTAACTGATGCATGAAGGGCAAGTAAACATGTACGCAATCGTTAACACGGGCGGCAAGCAGTACAAGGTCGCCACCGACGATGTCATCACCGTCGAGAAGATCGAGGGCAATGAGGGCGACAAGGTCACCCTGCCGGTTATCTTCCTCAACGATGGTAAGAAGATCGTCACCGATCCCGACAAGCTGGCCAAGGCCAAGGTTACCGCTCAGATCGTTGAGCAGTTCAAGGGCGAGAAGCAGCTGGTCTTCAAGTTCCACAAGCGCAAGCGCTATCGTCGTCTGAAGGGTCACCGTCAGCAGCTCACCAAGCTGAAGATCGTGAAGGTTCAGGCTACCTCCCGCGCCAAGAAGGCTGTCAAGGCAGAGGCTGAGGCTGTTGCCGAGGCTCCCGTCGCCGAGTAGATTACACTCGTAACGAAAGAGTAGGTATACACAATGGCACACAAAAAAGGACTCGGTTCCTCCCGTAATGGCCGTGACTCCCGCGGTCAGCGCCTTGGCACGAAGCGCTATGCCGGCCAGACGGTAACCACGGGCACGATTCTCGTCCGTCAGCACGGCACGCACATCCACCCGGGTGAGAACGTTGGCCGTGGTAAGGACGACACGCTGTTCGCGCTGGTCGACGGTACCGTTGAGTTCCACAAGGGTATCAAGCACAGGGTCAGCGTACGCCCGCTCGCGAACGCGTAATTCACCCTTCATAGAGCACATATGTGGGAGGCACTTGAGTTTTAGGATTCAAGGGTCTCCCTCTTTTTTGTAGGAGGCGATTCTGTTGTCACAGTTCACCGATATCAGCCGCATTAACGTGTGCGGCGGCGACGGCGGAGCCGGATGCATGTCGTTTAGGCGCGAGGCATTTGTCCCCAAGGGCGGCCCCGATGGCGGCGACGGCGGTCGTGGCGGCAATGTCGTCATCCAGGCCGATGCTCAGCTGTCTTCGCTGATCGATTACCGCTTTAAGCATCACTTCCGCGCCGAGCGCGGCACGCACGGGCAGGGTGCCCGTCGTAACGGTAAGAGCGGCGAGGACCTGATTCTCAAGGTCCCTATGGGTACCGTGGTGCGCGAGCTCGATCCCGAGACGCAGACCCCGATGTTCGAGATTGCCGACCTGGTGCACGACGGCGAGCGCGTCGTCGTGGCGCCCGGCGGTGCCGGCGGCCTGGGCAACACGCACTTTGTGACGTCGGTGCGCCGCGCGCCCGCGTTCGCTCAGCTGGGCGAACCGGCCGAGGAGCACTGGATTGAGCTCGAGATGAAGCTCATGGCCGATGCCGCGCTCGTGGGCTTCCCCTCGGTGGGCAAATCCTCGCTTATCGCGCGTATGAGTGCTGCCCGACCCAAGATCGCCGACTATCCGTTTACCACGCTCGTGCCCAACCTGGGTATGGTGCGTGCCGGCGAGTACTCCTATGTCGTTGCCGACGTTCCCGGCCTCATTGAGGGCGCGAGCGAAGGCAAGGGCC
>CAUAEH010000059.1 GCA_958427975.1 uncultured Collinsella sp.
GCTTGCGTCGGTGACCAAGGAGCTTTCCGCACTTCCCGCCGATGCCGACATGGAGGCCATTGCCGGCGCCATCACCCACGGTTCCCTGATGGGCGCCCGCGGCAACTCCGGTGTCATCACCTCGCAGATTCTGCGTGGCGTGGCCGAGGGCCTTGTCTCTGCCGATGAGCCCATTACGTCCGCCAATATCGCCTTCGCCTTCCGCCGTGCCGTCAAGGTCGCCTTCCAGGCTGTTCGTAAGCCCATCGAGGGCACGATTCTCACGGTCCTGCGTGATGTTTCGACCAAGGCAGACGAGTGCGAGAAGAAGAAGTTTTCTGCCGAGGATGCGCTCGACGCCATCGTCGTCGAGGCCTACCAGTCCGTCGCCCGAACGCCCGACCTGCTGCCCGTCCTCAAGGAGAACGGCGTGGTCGACTCCGGCGCCTTTGGCTTTGCCATTTTCTTGGAGAACTTTGTTGCCGCCGCTCTTGGCCGCAGCACCGTGGTCGAGGATTTCTCCGCTACGTTTGATTCCGCCGGCTCTGCCCGCGATGCCGCCCTCGATCGAGTTGAGATCGAGGCCAACGACGACTGGGAGGGCTCGGAGTTCCGCTACTGCAACGAGTTCCTCTTTAAGGCCGACGCTCCCTTTGACGAGGACGAGTGCCTTAAGTTTCTGGGCTCCATGGGCGACTGCGAGCTGCTCGTGGGTGCCTATCCCGACTACAAGATCCACGTGCACTCCAACACCCCGAACCTGGTGCTCGAGCACATGCTGCAGCTCGGTCAGATCTACGAGGTCTTTATCCACAACATGGAGATGGAGGCCCACGACCGTACCGCTAAGATTCACGAGGACCAGGAGAAGGCCGCCGAGCCCGCGAAGACGCTGGGCTTTGTCGCCGTTGCCGCCGGTTCCGGCGAGGCCGACATCCTCAAGTCCCTTGGCGTCGATGTGATCGTGTCGGGTGGCCAAACCATGAACCCCTCGACCGCCGACCTGCTTGGCGCCGTCGACCAGGTCAACGCGACCTCGGTCATTATCCTGCCCAACAACGGCAACATCCGCATGGCTGCCGAGGCTGCTGCCTCCGCCTGCACCAACAAGAAGGTCGCCGTCGTTCCCACCAAGACCGTCCCGCAGGCCTTCTCCGCGCTGTTCGCGGTCCTGCCCGATTCCGAGCTCGAGGATGCTGTTGCCGCCATGGTCGACGCCATCAGCGAGGTCCGCGATGGCGAGGTCACCCGCGCCGTTCGCGACTCCAGCGCTTCTGACGGCTCTCCGATTCACTCCGGTGACGTCATGGGCATCATCGCCGGCTCCATCGATGTGGTCGGCTCCGACGTGAAGCAGGTCACGCTCGACTGCATCAACCGTATGCAGGAGGAAGAGGAGGGCGACGCGTTGACGATTCTGGCCGGCGAGGAACTGTCCGATGAGGCCTTCCAGGAGATCGTCGACGCTATCGAGGAGGCTCAGCCCGATCTGGAGATCGATGCCCATCGTGGCGAGCAGCCGCTCTATCCCGTGATCTTCTCGATCGAGTAGGCTCTGCCTATGTCCGAGCTGTGCTCCGTGCCGCGCGTCTCGGAGCGCTTTGCCCAGAGCAATGCGCTCGACGAGGATATCGCCCGACTCAAATTTGTTTCGGGTAAACGTGAGGAGGCCCTTCGCCGTCTGGGAATTCGGACGGTGGGGGACCTCCTCCTCCATATTCCTCATCGCTACCTGGACTTCACTCGCTCGTGGTCCATCGAGATGGCGCCCATCGGTACCGTGTGCACCATCATCGCCACGGTCGACCGTATTGTCCAAAAGCGGCCCCGTCCGCGCATGCAGGTGACCGAGGTATCGCTGGTGGACGAGACGGGCGTGTTGCAGGTCGCCTTTTTCCGCCAGCCCTGGATTGCCCAGCAGCTTAAACAGGGCGACCGCCTGGCCGTGATGGGCAAGGTCGAGTTTGCCTACGGCTTTAAGCAGATGGCCTCGCCGCACTTTGAAAAGCTCGATGACGGGCGTGCTGCGGGCACCATCCTGCCGGTCCATTACGTGAGCGATGGCGTGAGCCAGGCGTGGATGCGCCGCATCGTAAGCGGCGCGCTCGAGGTCGTCGGCAATCCGTTCGATCCGATTCCCGCGCCGCTGCGCGCAAAGCGGAAGCTCATGAGCAATGCCCGCGCGTTGCGTTCGATCCACTTTCCATCGAGTATGGCAGAGCGCGATATCGCGCGCGCACGGCTTGCCTACGAGGAGTGCCTCTACCTGCAGCTGGCGCTGCGCCTGCGCAACGTCGGCGGCCTGGTCGATGTGGTTCCCTATGCCCACACCGCGGGCGAGCACCTGGCCGCGCTTAAGCAAGCCCTGCCGTTTTCGCTGAGCGACGAGCAGGAGACCGCGTTCCAAGATATCCTGCGCGATATGTGCGATGGTGGGCGCGTGATGAACCGCCTGCTGCTGGGCGATGTCGGTACCGGTAAGACCGCCGTTGCCGCCTGCGCTCTGGCTGTGGCTGCCGATAGCGGTACGCAGGCCTGCGTTATGGCGCCTACGGGCGTGTTGGCGCGCCAATATGCCGATAAGACCGGCCCTCTGCTCTCGCAGGCGGGCATGTCCTGGGCGCTTCTGACGGGTGCCACGCCGGCCTCAGAGCGCGAGCAGATCCATGCCCAGCTTGAATCGGGCGAGCTCGACGTCCTCTTTGGAACCCACGCGGTGCTTTCGGATAACGTTGCGTTCAATCATCTGTCGCTTGTCGTCATCGACGAGCAGCACCGCTTTGGCGTTGGTCAACGCAACGCCCTACGCGCGAAGGGCCCCGGTGCGGACCTGCTCGTTATGACGGCGACACCGATCCCGCGTACGCTGGCGCTTTCGGTCTACGGCGATCTGGACACGAGTATCATCCGCCATCGGCCCGTCCCTGGCGCTGGCGTGACGACACGCGTGCTCACCGAGTCGAGCCGCGACCTCGCCTATGGCGCCATCCGCGAGGCGCATGAAAAGGGTCAGCAGGCCTACGTGATTTGCCCGCTCGTGGAGCCGAGTGACTCGGCCGATGAGCTTGAAGACGTGCCCGGTATCGCCCGCGACGACGAGGGCCGCGTGACCGTGCCTGTGCCGCTGCACGATACGGCGACCGAGCTCGATCGCCTGCGTCTGGCGTTGCCGGGTCTTGCCATCGAGCGCCTTCACGGCCGTATGCCAGCGGGGGAGAAGGATCGCGTGATCGACGCCTTCAAGCGTGGCGAGATTGACGTGATCGTCTCGACTACGGTGGTCGAGGTGGGCGTCGACGTGCCCAACGCCACCGTCATGGTCATCGAGAACGGCGAGCGCTTTGGCTTGGCGGCGCTGCACCAGCTGCGCGGTCGCGTGGGCCGTGGCAGCGTGTCGGGCACGTGTCTGGTCATGACGCACTCCAAGGGCAACGGCGGCGCATCGGCGGCGCAAGACCGTCTCCAGTCGCTCGAAAAGACTTTGGACGGCTTTACGCTCGCCCAGATGGACCTGCGCCTGCGCCATGAAGGCGAGATCCTGGGTTATCGCCAGCATGGTGGCGTGACCCTGCGTTTTGTCGACCTGGATGCCGACGAAGAACTGATCGAGTGGGCCCATTTGGACGCGCTCGAGCTCTTGCGGTATGCTTGCAACCTTGACTCTGTGGCGACGCGTCCCTTGCGCGACGCGGTCGCCATGCGTTATCGACATATCTTTAAGGAGGTCAGCGGAGGATGAGAATCATCGGCGGCGAATGGCGCGGTCGTAAGATCGAGGAGCCCCGTGGTCGCGATGTTACCCGCCCCACGACTGATCGCGTGCGCGAGGCGTGCGCATCTATGGTCATGTCGGCATTCGATTTCGATTTGGACGAGGTTCGTGTGCTGGACGCCTTTGGTGGCTCCGGTGCCTTAGGGTTAGAGATGCTCTCTCGTGGGGCCCGCTCGCTCACGACGTTTGAGATCGATCGCAACGCCGCGCGGCTCATTACCAAGAATACCGAGTCGCTCTGTCGCGATCGCGCGCGTTGGCGTGTGGTGACGGGCGATGTCCTTGCGAGCGCTTCGCGCGGCCGCGTACCGGGCGGCCCCTTCGATTTGGTCTTGCTCGACCCGCCCTATGCTTTTGGTGCCAAGCCGGTCGACGAGCTGCTGCAGAACCTGGCCCAGCAGGGTCTGCTCACCCCGGGTGCCTATGCTCTGTTTGAGCATGCTGCCGCCGACGCGGGTGCACATCCTGCCGGCTTTGTAACCGTGCGTGAGAAACGCTATGGCATCACCTCGGTCGACCTGCTCCGTTGGGTCGGCGAGGGCGAGGATGACGATACCGCCACCGATGCCGATGGCAGCGACGGCACGACGTTTCAGGGGGATGCCCATGAGTGACACCATTAACCGCGTCATCGTTCCGGGTACCTTCGATCCCATCACGTTTGGCCATATCGACGTCATCCGCCGCGCCCGCCGCATTTTTCCCAGTGTGATCGTGGCCGTTGCCGAGTCGCAGGGCAAAAACGGTGTGGGCACCACGTTTACGCTCGATGAACGCGTGGCGCTGGCCCGTGAGGCACTCGGTGATATCGATGGCGTCGAGGTCCTGCCCTTTACTGGCCTCTTGGTCGACTTCGCTCGTGATCAGGGGGCGGGGGCCGTGGTCAAGGGTCTGCGCGCCATGACTGACTTTGAGTATGAGCTGCAGCAGGCCGACCTCAATTATCGCTTGGATAGCGAGCTGGAGTCCATCTTTGTCATGAGTGCTCCGCAGTACGGTTACATCTCGAGCTCGGTCGTTCGCCAGATCGCCTCGCTCGGCAGCGATGTATCGACGTTTGTGCCGCCCAACGTGGTCGAAGCGCTCAGACATCGCTTTTCGTGACGTTTTTTATTGCCTGGTGGCATGTGGTAAACTAGCACGATGATATGTTACCTATGAAAGGAGACCGGATGCCGGGCGAGAATTTTCCTGGCGATAGGATCGTCAGCTTGGTCGATGAGCTCGAAGGGCTGATCGAGGAAGCCAAGCCGCCTTTCGGCAAGAACGCTCAGTTCAAGGTCATCGACGCCGACGTGTTCTTTAATATCCTCGACGAGATCCGCATGAGCTATCCCGAGGAGTGGCAGAAGTCCCGCCGTATCCTTAAGGAGCGCGAGGAGCTTATGGCTTCCGCCGCCGCTCAGGCTGATTCCATCATCGCCGACGCTCAGCAGCAGGCCCTCACCATTGCCGGTGAGCAGGAGATCGTCCGCCTTGCGCAGCAGCAGGCCGACGACATCCGCGATCGTGCCCAGCAGTACGAGCGCGAGACGCGTTATGCTGCCGAGGACTACGCGGAGCAGGTCTTTACGCACCTGGAGGAGAACCTCAAGAGCCTGACTGGCACCGTTACCCGTTGCCGTCAGCAGCTCAACGAGGGTGCCGCCCAACAGAATGGTCAGTGGTAATGGCTGAGTTTCCGAGCGTTACCGTCGATCTTTCCGAGCAGCTCGAGTTTCCTGGAGATTCGTATCCGCTGACCGGTAAGGTCGATGTCGCCACCTACACGGTGGGCGAGAAGGATTACCAGCTTCAGGACGGCATCGACTACGACGTTGTCTTTACCAATGCCGGTACCGGTGTCTTGCTCACGGGCATGGTCCGCGCGCACGCCACCGGCGAGTGCGACCGTTGCCTGGAGCCCGCCTCGTTTGATATCGCCGGCGAGATCGAGGAGTTCTACCTCTTTGAGGAGCCCGAGGATCCCGAGGCCTACGAGGACGGCTACGAGCTCCTGTGTGAGGACCGCATCGTCGATCTGGGTGAGCCCATCAATGACGCGGTCGTCATGGACACGCCGTTTGTGGTGCTCTGCAAGCCCGATTGCCGCGGTCTGTGCCCCACATGCGGTTGCAATCTCAACGTCGAGCAATGCGATTGCGCCGCCCAGGCAGAGGCGGAATGGGCCGCTGCCACGGAAAATCCATTTGCAGCATTGAAGAATCTCAAGCTTGATGAGTAAAACTGTGGTAGTATCGCTACTTGCGCGTAATCGCCACACTGGATAGTTCATAAGGAAGGTCACTATGCCCGTACCTAAACAAAAGCAGGGTCGTATCCGCACTCACACCCGTCGTTCCGCCAACATGAAGATCTCGGCTGCGGCTCAGTCCACGTGCCCCCGTTGCGGCGCTGTCAAGCTTCCGCACCACGTGTGCCCCAGCTGCGGTTTCTACAAGGACCGCGAGGTTATCGTTACCGAGTAACGGTATACTCTGGATGCGATGCCGTTCCAAATGGAACCACAATGGCCGGCTCAATGAGTCGGCCATTTTTGTATAAGGAGCATGTATATGAGTAACGTTCGCGTTTGTGTAGACGTTGTGGGCGGAGACGAGAAACCTCAGGTTGTTCTCGATGGTATCGAGGCTGTACTTGCCGCCGATCCCGATATCGAGGTCTTGGCAGCTGGCCCCGCCGAAATCGTCAATCCCTTTGCCGCTTCCCATGCACGTGTTGAGGCCCTTGAGGCACCTGACGTTATCGCCATGGATGACGATCCCATTCGCGCCGTGATGACCAAACGCAAGTCGTCGATCGTGCTGTCGTGTCGCGCCATCAAGAAGGGTAATGCGGACGCGTTCTTCTCTGCCGGCTCCACCGGCGCCATGACCGCCGCCGCCACCGCCTATGTGACGCCGTTTAGGTATCAGGCCGAAGGCAAGAAGCAGCCGGTGCGCCCCTGTCTGACCAATGCGCTGCCCAATCGCGCCGGCGGTCTGACGGTGCTGTGCGATATGGGCGCCAACCCCGATGTCGAGGTTGACGATATGGTACGTTTTGCCCAGATGGGTAGCGCCTATGCCCGCGTCGTCCTGGGCATCGAGCATCCCCGCGTGGGCCTGCTTGCCAACGGCACCGAGGACGAGAAGGGCTCCAACTTTACCAAGGCCTGCTTCCCGGCCATGAAAGCCGCCGTTCCCGGCTTTGTTGGTAACTGCGAGGGAACGGACATCACCTCAGGTAACTTCGATGTCGTCGTTGCCGATGGCATGTCGGGCAATATTGCGCTCAAGGCCACCGAGGGCGCTGCCAAGTTTTTACTGCAGGAGCTCAAGGGCGCCTTTATGTCTTCGCTCGGCACCAAGATTGCCGCGCTGCTCATCAAAAAGCAGATGCGCGAGATTAAAGCCAAGCTTTCGGGCGACGCCAAGGGCGGCGCGATTCTTTTGGGCCTGCGCGGCGTGGTCCTGATCGGCCATGGCGCCACCTCGGTCGAGGCTGTTAGAAACGGTACGCTCGCGGCGGCCGAAGCCGTGCGCGCCGGGCTGGTCGAGAATGTCGCCAACTCTATGGACGGTATCGTTTTATAAGAGCGAGTAAGAGTGCTGTTATGTGCTTCGCGGCGCACGTCGTGGGGTAGAATCAGAACCGTGTCTTGGTACCGCCCGGGCGGTACCATTCTTTTGGTATTCATGCACTATGAGAGGAAGCGCTATGGACCGCTCCGAAATCTTCGACAAGATCGCCGAGGTCGCTGCTGACGTTCTAGGCGTCGATGTTGCCGAAATTAGCGAGGAGACCACCTTTGACGACCTCGATGCCAACTCGCTCGAGCGCCTGCAGCTGGTTACGGCTATCGAGGACGAGTTCAACCTCGAGATCGATGACGAGACCCTGCTCTCGCTCAACTCTGTCGCCGACGCCGTCGACGCTATCGAAGCTGCCAAGGAGGCCTAAGTCTTGGCTTTATCCGACCGACTTACGCGCGCCCAGGAAATCCTGGGCCACGAGTTCAACAATAAGGTGCTGCTGCGCGCGGCCCTTACGCATCCCTCGGCAGTCGAGGGCCAGCCGGTTTCTGCCAGCTATGAGCGCCTTGAGTTCTTGGGCGATTCCATTTTGGGCGCCGTGGTCGCACGCTCCCTGTTTGAGTCCTATCCGGAGTTTGACGAGGGCAAGCTCACGCGCCTGAAGGTGTCGCTTGTCTCGGGCGCCACGCTGTCCGAGGTTTCTCACGAGCTGGGCATCGACGACATCATCATCTTTGGTGCCTCCGAGACCGGTACCGGTGCGCGCGGCCTGCATTCGGCGCTCGAGAACGTCTATGAGTCGCTCGTGGGCGCGCTGTACCTGGATGCCGGCTGGGATGCGGCGGCGGAGTTCATTCACCGTACGCTTAAGCCGCATTTGGCTTCCGAGCGTGCCGAGCATCCTGCGAACCCCAAGTCGTTTTTGCAGGAGTGCGTGCAGGCCGACGGTCACGAGCCCCCGGCGTATAAGCTCGTTGGCTCCGAGGGCCCGGCGCATGCGCCCACCTTTACCGCCGTGGTGTTGATCGATGGTATTCGTCAGGGTCGCGGCTCCGGCTCCTCAAAGAAGGAAGCCGAGGGAGCCGCCGCGCTCGAAGCGCTCGACCGCATGGGTTACACCACCAACGGCGTGATTCTGAATAAGAAGCACGTGTAAGCGAGGAACCGTGTATCTCAAGTCCCTCACGCTCAAAGGGTTCAAGTCGTTTGCCGACCGTGCCCATATGACGTTTGAGCCGGGCCTGACCGTCATCGTCGGTCCAAACGGCTCGGGAAAATCGAACATCTCCGACTCGATTCTGTGGGTCCTGGGCGAGCAGAGCGCCAAGCAGCTGCGCGGTCAGGCCATGGAAGATGTCATCTTCTCGGGCTCGTCGGCGCGCAAGCCGGTGGGTGTCGCCGAGGTCACGCTGGTGCTCGATAACTCGGACCATATGCTGCCCGTCGATTTTGACGAGGTCGCCATCACCCGTCGCATGTATCGCTCGGGCGAAAGCGAGTACCTCATCAACTCGAGTCCGTGCCGTCTGATGGACATTCAGGACATCCTGCACGATTCGGGCCTGGGCAAGGATACGCATTCCATCATCAGCCAGGGCAAGCTCGACGCCATTTTGCAGAGCCGCCCCGAGGAGCGCCGCGCCCTTATCGAGGAGGCCGCCGGCATCTCCAAGCACAAGCGTCGCAAGGAGCGTGCACTCAAAAAAATTAAGTCGATGGACGAGCACCTGACGCGTGCCCGCGACATCAATAAGGAAATCGCTCGTCAGCTGCGACCGTTGGAGCGTCAGGTCGATCGCGCGCGCAAGTACAAAGAGCTGTCCTCGCGCGCGAACGAGCTTACGCACATGCTGGCCGTCGACGAGCTGCGTTCGCTGCAGTCGCAGTGGAACGACCTGGAGAGCCGTTCCAAGGAAGGTGCCGCCGAGCTGGAGCTTGCGCAGTTCCGCATGGGCGAAAAGGAGCGCGAGCTCGAGAAGCTTCAGGTCATGCTCGAGGAAAAGGGCCTGTTTGTGGGCGACCTAGGCGAGCAGCGCCGCCATATGCAAGACGTGGTCGGCCGCATCAACTCCGACATGCGCCTACTCGAGGAAAAGGGTCACAACATGGTGTCGCGCCTGTCCGACATGCGCGGCCAGATCTCGAGCTCCGAGCATCAGCGTCGTCGCGTGGTCGAGGAGCTCGAGGATGCGCGTGCCCAGCTTGAGGAAGTGATCGGTGCGCACATGCAGGCCCAGGACGACGTTGACGCCGCCGGTCCTGCCGCCGCCCAGCTCCACGAGCGTCGTATGGCGCTCGACAATCAGATTTCGCAGCTCACGCGCGAGCAGCGCGATGTGCAGCGTGTGGCCGATAACGCCGCGCTCGAGCTCGCCAAGGTGAAGGACTCGCTGAGCAACGCCGAGGTCGAGGACAACATGTACGCCTCGCGCCTGGAGCAGATCGACGAGCAGCTCGAGGAGGTCACGGCCTCGCTCGAGAGCCGTCGCGACCGCGCTGAGGAGCTTGAAGGCGCGCTCGATCAGGCCCGCCAGGCTCAGGTCGATGCGCGCGAGGCCACCGAGGTCGCCCGTGCAGCCCTTAAGGACCTGCGTAATCGCGAGAGCAAGGCGCGCAACAAGCTGTCCGAGGTGCGCTCGGAGCTTGCCAGCCAAAAGAAGCTCGATGCCCGCATGGCCGATAGCTCGCCGCTGGTGAGCCGTCTGATGGGTGCGCTGGGCGATGATGTCTCGGGTCGTTTGGGCGACGTGCTCGAGGCTCCTCGTGAGCTCGCGGGCCTGGTCGAGCAGCTGCTTGCCGGCGATATCGATGCTCTTTTGTTTGATGACGCCGCCACGCTTGAGCGTGCCGGTCGTGCGGCTCTGGACCAAAAGAAGGCCTCGGGCGAGGCACTGCTGATGGCGCGCGGCGTGAGCGGCTCTGCTGCCGCTAAGGGTGCTGCCGGTTCGCGTCTGGTCGATCACCTGTCCGTGCGCTCCGGTTATGGCCCGGTTGTCGAGGCCCTGCTCGGCGGCTATTACGTGGTCGATGATTTGGCTGCCGCTCTGGCGGCACCTGTCGTTGACGGTGTGACCTATGTGACGCCCGATGGCGCCCGTGTGAGCTGTGGCGGCCTGGTGCGGGTGG
>CAUAEH010000060.1 GCA_958427975.1 uncultured Collinsella sp.
CCCTCGCGGCCTAGTCGCTATTTAGGGCGTCCAAGATTTGGGACGCAGTTCACAACGTTCTAGCGGGCTTTTTGTTGCCGAAATCAATAGGATAGGCCTCGCGCCCGCGCAAGCGTTCCATCGCGTTTCCCTAATTCATCTGGGAAAACAACTGCAAACGATTGCAAGTGACCGGTGAACGGTCGAAAACTACCGTTCACCGATAATCTCAAAACTGGTTCTAACTGGTATTAAGTCAAAAAGACCAATTCACATATCTTCACAATGACCTGCAATTTTTCTACACGCTATTTTTAGCCGCCCTGCGTTGTTTAGACACAGGAAAAGATCCGATCTTTTGCCAAAGCATTTCGGAACGGTTTCAAAACCGCAGGTAGAAGTGTTAACGACCGGTAAACGGTCGATTTATCACCGTGAGCGGTGCAAAAACGTTTTACCGTATGAATCAACGAAAGCGACCTCTTCTGGGGTGATATAGTGACAACAACACGTCACGTGGTTACTACCAGTTTAGAAACCACTGGTCTTCAAAGTACGCTTTCTAAGAAGCTTTAAGGGCGAGCGCCCGCTGGCTTCCGAAAATCATCGGACTCAGATCGTACACACCTTCGGAAGGGAAATTTGAATGGTTGGCTTTATTCTTACCGGTCATGGACAGTTCGCACCCGGCCTCGCAAGCGCTATCGCTATGGTTGCTGGCGACCAGCCCGCTTTTACCGTCGTTCCTTTTGAGGGCGACCAGGCTGCTTCCTACGGTGAGGATCTCCGCGCCGCTATTACCGCCATGCGCGAGGAGTGCGATGGCGTGCTCGTCTTTACCGACCTGCTTGGTGGCACCCCGTTCAACCAGGCGATGATGATTGCCCAGGATGTCGACAACGTCGAGGTTCTGACCGGCACCAACCTTCCCATGGTTATTGAGCTTCTGTTCCTCCGCGGCAACGCCACGCTCGCCGAGCTTGGCGAGCAGGCCGTGACCGTTGGCCAGACGGGCATCACCGCCCAGACGGTCGCATCCGTTGCCGGCTCCGACGAAGAGGATATCTTCGGCGACGAGGACGGCATCTAATGGCCGATTTCGGAGCCAACGTCCTGAGCTCCTCGGTCGCCCTTTTAGGCCTGCTTGTCATCATGGGCTTGATTTACACCATCTGGTCGCAAATCAACATGAAGAAGAAGCAGAAGTACTTCAAGGAGCTGCACACCGAGCTCAAGCCGGGTCAAGAGGTTCTTTTCGCCGGCGGTATCTACGGAACCGTCAAAGGCATCGAAGGCGAGAAGGTCCAGATCAAAGTCCGATCCGGAGCCGTCGTAGATGTTTCGCGTTACGCGATTCAGGAAATCAAGTAACTGTCGTCAGCAAATAACGAAAGGAAGCTGATCAACATGGCAGAACCCAACATTCTTCTTACCCGCATCGATAACCGACTGGTTCATGGTCAGGTTGCCACCCAGTGGAACTCCACCCTGGGCTCCAACCTCATCCTCGTCGCCAACGACGACGTGGCGTCCAACACCATGCGCCAGAACCTCATGAAGATGGCCGCTCCCGCCGGCGTCGCTACGCGTTTCTTCTCTCTGCAGAAGACCATCGACGTCATTGGCAAGGCGAGCCCGCGCCAGAAGATCTTCATCGTGGCCGAAACACCGGAAGACGTGCTTACGCTCGTCAAGGGCGGTGTGCCTATAAAGAAGGTAAACATCGGCAACATGCACATGTCGGAAGGAAAGCGCCAAGTCGCCACCTCCGTCGCAGTTAACGACGAGGATGTCGCTGCGTTTAAAGAGCTGCAGGAATTGGGGGTGGAGTTGGAGATCAGGCGCGTTCCGAGCACGCCTGTTGAGGACACGAGCAAGCTCTTCTCGTAATCCTCGTGATCCACGTTGTCAGGAGTGAAACCCTGACGTTCTGTACGTGAAATCCAAAGTGCGTACATACATTTTGAAAGGAGGAGCAAGATGGAATACTCGATCATCCAGATCGCTCTGGTCTTCGTCGTCACGTTCATCGCGGCAATCGACCAGTTTGACTTCCTCGAGTCTCTCTATCAGCCCATCGTCACCGGCGCCGTCATCGGTCTTATCCTTGGCGACCTCAACACCGGTCTTCTCGTGGGTGGTACCTATCAGCTCATGACGATCGGCAACATGCCGATCGGAGGCGCTCAGCCGCCTAACGCCGTCATCGGCGGCATCATGGCAGCCATTCTCGCTATCGCCACGGGCCTCGAGCCCAACGCGGCAGTCGGTCTCGCCATTCCGTTCGCTCTGCTTGGCCAGCTCGGCGTTACCCTGGTCTTCACGCTTATGTCCCCGCTTATGTCCACGGCCGATAACATGGCTCACAACGCGGACACCAAGGGCATCGAGCGCCTGAACTACTTCGCCATGGCTCTGCTCGGCCTGATCTTCGCTGTCGTCGTCACCCTGTTCTTCATCGCTGGCGCTACCATTGGTCAGACCATCGCTTCCGCCATCCCGACTTGGCTGCAGACCGGTCTGTCCGCTGCAGGCGGCATGATGCGCTTCGTCGGCTTCGCCGTCCTGCTCAAGGTTATGATGAACCGCGATATGTGGGGCTTCTTCCTCATGGGCTTTGGCCTCGCGCTCATCACCGTTGCCAACGATTCGCTGGCAACCCCTGCTCTGCTCATCCTCGCTCTCATCGGCTTCGGCATCGCTTTCTGGGACTTCCAGCAGCAGACCGAGCTGAAGGGTGCAGCTGTTTCTGACGGAGGTGACTTCGAAGATGGCATCTAATGAGTATGTGATCCCGGAGCACTACGAGGATCTCACTCCTGCTCCGCAGCTTGACCAGAAGACCCTCAACAAGATGGCTTGGCGCTCCTGCTTCCTGCAGGCATCGTTCAACTACGAGCGCATGCAGGCCGCTGGCTGGCTCTACTCCATCATCCCCGGTCTGGAGAAGATCCACACCAACAAGAACGACCTCGCGGCTTCCATGAGCCACAACCTGGAGTTCTTCAACACCCACCCGTTCCTTGTCACCTTTGTTATGGGCATCGTGCTTTCGCTCGAGCAGAACAAGGTTGACATCCCCACGATCCGCGCCGTCCGCGTCGCCGCAATGGGCCCGCTCGGTGGTATCGGTGACGCCCTGTTCTGGCTGACGCTCGTGCCTATCACGGCCGGCATCACCTCCAACATGGCCATCAACGGCAACGCCGCTGCACCGATCATCTTCCTGGTGATCTTCAACGTCGTCCAGTTCGCTCTGCGCTTCTGGCTCATGAACTGGTCCTACAAGCTTGGCACCAGCGCTATTGACGCTCTGACCGCCAACATGCAGGCCTTCACGCGTGCCGCTTCCATCATGGGCGTCTTCGTCGTCGGTTGCCTGGTCGTCACCATGGGTGGCACCCAGATCAACCTCCAGATCCCCAACGGCACCACCCGTGGTCTCTCCGCTACTACCGTGATCGTCTCCGAGAAGGAGGCCGAGAACTTCACCGGTATGGAGGGCATCGATACCGAGACCGCTGAGGCCGGTACCATCGCCATGACCGATAAGGACGGCAACGCCCTTACCGCTTCCGATGCCGACGGCAACGCTGTCGAGTGCGGCGTCACCGATCTGGGTAACGGCATGGAGTCCGTGACCTACGGCACCGTTACCGAGGATCCGGTCAACTTCTCTGTTGCCGACACCCTCAACACCATCGTCCCGAAGCTCGTCCCGCTTATGCTTACGCTGCTGCTTTACTACATGTTCGCTAAGCACAGCTGGACCCCGACCAAGGGCATTCTCCTGCTCTTCGTCCTTGGCATCCTGGGCGCTGGCCCGCTTGGTCTCTGGCCGAGCATCTGGTAAGGCTCTAGCTTGAGGGGTGTGTCCCTACGCGGCTCACACCCCGACCCCTTAAGCCATGTGTATGTTAAAAGCCGCGTGCTCGAAAGAGCGCGCGGCTTTTGTTTTCTTAATGATTCGGGTGTGGCAGACAGATAATGCATAACACCCTAGGTAGTTAGCCGAATTCGAGCAAAAGGGAGGATAGGATGGCGATCGGAGCGCGTAAGCAACCGCTGTACGATCAGCTGGTCGATATTCTGACCGAAAAGATTGACCATGAATATCGCGCCGGTGACATGATTCCTTCCGAGCGCGAACTTTCGGAGCGCTATGGTCTCTCGCGCACTACGGTACGCCTGGCTCTGCAGGAACTGGAGCGTTTAGGACTGGTGGTTCGGCAGCACGGTCGCGGTACCTTTGTGACCGACCGTTCGGCAAAAGCAACCAATCTTATGCAGTCCTACAGCTTTACCGAGCAGATGCGCGCGATGGGTCGAGAACCCGAGACCACGATTCTCGAGTTTTGCGAGATGGAGGCCGATAAGAATCTGGCCGAGCATATGGGATTGCGCATCGGTGATCGCATTTTTAAGCTCAAGCGCCTTCGCTCTGCCGACAACATGCCCATGATGGTCGAACGCAGCTATCTACCGGTTCGTCAATTTCTGTCCCTAAAGCGACCGCTGCTGGAGCGTAAGCCGCTTTACGATGTGATTGAGCAGGACTTTCAGCAAAAGATTCGCGTGGCCGAAGAGGAGTTCTATGCGAGCATAGCCCGTCCCACCGATGCCCACGTTTTGGGAATTGTCGAGGGCTCGCCTGTGCTCGATTTGGTCAGGACTACGTATAACGAGTCAAACGAGGTAGTGGAGTACACACTCTCGGTTGCTCGTGCCGATCAGTTTAAATACAAGGTTTACCACCAGCGCAGTAACTAGTGCTCGCATCGTTTCCATATGGTGATTCTTTGCATTTAACTGGTTACTACCAGATAACCAACCGAAGTGTATAATTGCACGTCAGAGGATTACTTCTAGAGAGAGGTATTAGAAATGTTCGAGAAGAGTGTCGAGGAGCTCACCGAGCTCGGCGCCCAGATCACCACGGCCGAGATTGCTCAGCAGCCCGAGCTTTGGCGTGATACGCTCAACATCTACCGCGAGAACAAGGAGGCCATCGAGGCCTTTCTGGCCGAGGCTCGCGCTATGGGCGAGGGTCGTCTGTCCGTTGTCTTCACCGGTGCCGGTACGTCCGACTACGTTGGCGATACCTGCGCCCCGTACCTGCGTCACGCTGGCAACACTGATCTCTACGACTTTAAGCCCATCGCCACGACCGACATCGTGAGCGCCCCGCGCGACTTCCTGCGCGCCGAGGACCCCACGCTCGTGGTTTCCTTTGCCCGCTCTGGCAACAGCCCCGAGAGCCTTGCCGCCGTTGCCGTTGCCAAGGAGCTCGTCCACAACGTCAAGTTCCTCAACATCACCTGCGCTCCCGAGGGCAAGCTCGCCGTCGAGTCTGCCGATGATCCCAACGCGCTGACGCTGCTCATTCCGCGCGCCAACGACAAGGGCTTCGCCATGACCGGTTCTTATTCCTGCATGACCCTGCTCTCCACCCTTATTTTCGACACTGCCTCTGACGAGCAGAAGGCCGAGTGGGTCGAGACGATTGCCAAGATGGGCGAGGAGGTCATCTCCCGTGAGCCCGAGATCGCCGATTACCTGGCTGGCGACTTTAACCGCGTGACCTACTTGGGTTCTGGCTCCTTCGGTGGCCTTGCCCAGGAGAGCCAGCTCAAGATTCTCGAGCTCGCTCACGGTCTGGTCGCTACTTCCTACGACACCTCCATGGGCTATCGTCACGGACCTAAGTCCTTCGTCGACGATAAGACGCTCGTCTTCGTGTTCGTCAACAACGACGCCTACACCCGTCAGTACGACATCGACATCCTCAACGAGATCGGTGGCGACGAGATCGCTCAGCACACCATCGCCGTTCAGCAGGAAGGTGCCACCGTCTACGAGGGTGAGTCCTTCACCTTTAAGGGCTACGAGGCACTTCCCGAGGGCTACCTTGCACTGCCGTTCGTGATGTTTGCTCAGGCTATCAGCCTGCTCAACTCCGTGCGCGTGGGCAACACGCCCGATACGCCGAGCCCCACCGGCACGGTCAACCGCGTGGTTAAGGGCGTGACGATTCACCCCTTCACCGCTTAATCGCGTCCCCCTGTAAGGGCGCCCGTCCGCTCATAACGGCGGGCGGGCGCTTTTTGTTTTACGTGAGCTGGGTATAAGCATTACCACAGTCAACTGCTTTAGAAGCAAGGAGTGCATATGAGCACGTACGCAATTAAGGCTGACAAGTTCTTCTTGCCGGCAGGCCCGCAACTGGGCGGCTATCTTATGGTCGAGGATGGCGTCTTTGGCGCCTGGCAGGCCGACGAGCCCTCTTGCGAGATTAAGGACTACACGGGATCGTGGATCGCACCGGGCATGGTCGATACTCACATCCATGGCTTCTACAACCACTCAACTACCGATAACGATCCCGAGGGCATCGATATCAGCTCGACCGAGCTCGCCCGTCGCGGTACCACCAGCTGGCTGCCCACGACGTTCACCGATGGCGTCGAGCAGATCAAGGACGCCTGCGCTGCTATCGCCCAGGCCGATGAGGGCCGTGGCCCCGACTTCTGCGGTGCTCGCATTCAGGGCATCTACCTGGAGGGCCCCTTCTTTACCATGAAGCACGTGGGCGCGCAGAACCCCGCTTATCTTATCGATCCCTCCGAGGAGGTCTTCGATCAGTGGCAGGAGGCTGCGGGTGGTCGCATCGTTAAGAGCGCCATGGCGGCCGAGCGCGACGGTGCCGCTGCTTATGCGGCTGCTCTGAACGCAAAGGGTGTAGTGACCAGCATCGGTCACTCCGACGCCACCTACGATGAGTGCATCGCCGCCATCAACGCCGGTGCCAGCTGCTTTACGCATACCTATAACGGCCAGCGCGGGCTGCATCACCGTGAGCCCGGTGTCGTGGGTGCCGCCATGTCCACGCCCGAGACCTACGCCGAGATCATCTGTGACGGCAAGCACGTAAACCCTGCCGCCATCAAGGCACTGCTGCAGGCAAAGGGCTGGCAGCACACGGTGCTCATCACCGACTGCCTGGGTTGTGGCGGCATGCCCGAGGGCAGCTACACCAGTGGTGGCATGGACGTCATCATGAAGGACAACCTGTGCTGGCTCGCCGACGGCAAGAGCATTGCCGGATCGGTGCTCACGCTTGCCCAGGGCGTCAAGAACATCGTCGACTGGGGCATCGCAAGCGCCGATGTCGCCATTCGCATGGCAACCGAGGTGCCGGCACGCTCCGCGCACATCGAGGATAAGTGCGGCAGCATCATGCCGGGTCGCGACGCCGACTTTGTCGTGTTCGACCATGAGCTCACCCTCGTCGAGACGTATGTTGGCGGCCAGAGCGTCGGCAACGCCTTTACCGAGTAGCGATAGAAAAAGACGGCGGGCCCGAATCTGCTCGGACCCGCCGTATGGGTTAAACGCTCAAAAGCACCTTCACAGTTACAGCTTGTTAGCGATCTTCTTTGCCGTGCGCTTGACGCCGGCCACCAGGCCTCCCGCAGGATGCTCCTTCTCGTATGCTAGACGCTTCTCGCGCTTGGCGTACTCTTCGACGATGATGTCGCCATACTCGTCTTCGATCTTGTCGAAGAAGTCGACGGCGCCCTTAATTTCCTCAGCGGTCGGGTGTCCCTTTTGGACACCGCCGGCGAGCTTGAACGGCCCCCACGTATCAAAGCCGGGGCAGCCGTAGACGCCCATAAAGATGGCCTGCCTCATGCGGCAGATGCCATCGATATCCTTGCCGTACCACTTGTTTTTGCCACCGTAGGTCATAAGGCCAAACACCTTGTCCTGCGGCTGCAGCACGTTCGTGAGCACGCGTGCCATGTCCTTGTCGATCTCGGAGTAATAGATGCCCGTGGCGACACCGATTAGATGATATTCGTGCAGGTCGGGGTACTCGTTTTTGCCGAGTGACTTCACGTCGAGGGTGTCGATCTCGGGGTGTGCCTCGACGATGGCGTCCACGAGCTTTTTCGTATTGCCGTGATGGCGCGAGGCGTAGAGGATGATGGTTCGCATAAGAAGGCCTTTCAGCTGTAATTGCATCAATGTCTGTATGGTACCCCGTTACATGGCTGGGATACCGGACGCATCGATGAACGTGCGGGTTTGTCCTTTGGTTAGGGCCGAGACGGGTACTTGCGAGCAAAAAGCAGTTGTTCGAAAGGATGGGCAATGGAATACGCTCTCTCCAACGATTCGATTTCTATTAAGGTGTCCACGGCTGGTGGTTCGTTTACCTCGATCGAGGCCGGAGGTCGCGAGTATCTGTGGCAGGGCGATCCCGCCGTGTGGTCCGGCCAGGCACCGATTTGCTTCCCGATTTGCGGAGGCTTGCGCGATAACAACGCCATGACGTTTGCCGGGCATCATGTAAAGCTCGCTCGCCATGGGTTTGCGCGCAAACAGGAGTGGAAGCTGCTGAGCCAGAGCGAGAACGAGCTGGCGATGTGCCTGGCTTCGGAGGATAACGCCGCGCTGCTGAGCGATTATCCGTATCCGTTTAAGCTTGTCGCCCGCTATACGCTCGAGGACGCTGCCGTGCGCGTTTCCTACGAGGTCACCAACGAGGGAACCGAGGACATGCCGTTCTTTATTGGCGGTCATCCCGGCTTTAGGTGTCCGCTCGATGAGGGCGAGGCCTATACGGACTACGAGTTGTGCTTTGAGAAAGACGAGGCTGCGGAGCTCTGCACCGCCGTTCCCTCGACTGGATTGATTGACGTGGCAAACCGCTCCAAGAACCCCATGGTGGGAAAGACGCTGCCCCTGTCGCACGAGCTCTTCGATTTTGCGGAGACCATCTTTGACGTGCTCGAGAGCCGCCAGGTCACGCTTTCTAAGAAGGGGGAGGACAAGGGCGTTCGCCTGAGCTTTGAGGGCTTCCCGTATCTCATTGTGTGGAGTAAGCCCGAGGGCGATTTTGTGGCAGTTGAGCCTTGGGGCGGCCTCTCGACCTGCTCCGATGAGGACGACGTACTTGAGCATAAGCGCGGCTGCCTTGTCGCCAAGCCCAAGGAGACCGTAGTTCGCTCGTTCACGATTGAGATTCTGTAATTCCGTTTTGTCGACTCGTATCGCGAGGCATAAGGAGCCTGCGAGATAAGGAGCTAAAAATGATCCTCACCGTTACGATGAACCCGTCTGTCGATACGCGCTATCAGCTCGATGAGCTCATTATCGACGACGTCAACCGTGTGACGCCCGAAAAGACCGCCGGCGGCAAGGGCCTTAACGTGGCCCGAGTGCTGGGTCAGCTGGGCGACGACGTTGTGGCAACCGGTCTGCTCGGCGGCCACATGGGCGCCTACATGGCTGAGCTCATGGACGCCAACGGTATTAACAACGACTTTGTGCCCATCAAGGGCGAGACTCGCATTTGCCTTAACATCCTCCACGCCGGCAATCAGACCGAGCTGCTCGAGAGCGGCCCGACAATTGCCCCCGAGGAGCTCGATGCCTTTACCGCCAAGTTTACTGAGCTTGCGGGCAAGGCCGATGTCGTCACCATTTCGGGTTCGCTGCCCCGCGGTGTCGAGGCAGACTACTATGCCAAGATCACGGGCATTGCCGAGAACGCCGGCGCCAAGGTGCTGCTCGATACCTCGGGCGCTTCGCTCGAGGCCGCCCTTAAGTCCGAAATTAAACCCGAGCTGGTCAAGCCTAACCTGACCGAGATTAACGGCCTTCTGGGCACGAGCTTTACCACCGACGATGTGGACGAGCTCCGCGCCGTGCTTGCTTCTGATGCCCGCTTCTCCGATATCCCCTGGGTCGTCGTATCCATGGGCGCTGCCGGCTCCGTTGGCTTCCACAATGGCCGTGCGTTCCGCGCCAAGACTCCCGATATCCCCGCCGTTAACGCTACGGGCTCTGGCGACTCGACCATTGCCGGCTTCGCACATGCGATAGCTGCTGGCGC
>CAUAEH010000061.1 GCA_958427975.1 uncultured Collinsella sp.
GGACGACCCCTATACCGTCGCCATCAGCCACGGCGAGGGCCGCTTTGTCGCCAACGACGAGGTACTCGCCCAGCTTATCGCCAACGGCCAGGTCGCCACGCAGTACGTGGGCGAGGACGGCAAGCCCAGCATGGACCTTTCCGTCAACCCCAACGGCTCCGCACTCGCCATCGAGGGCATCACGAGCCCCGACGGCCGCGTCCTGGGCAAGATGGGCCATGCCGAGCGTCGCGGCGACAACCTGTACCGCAACGTGCCCGAGCATGTCCCCGGCGACAAGTTCATGCCGATCTTTGAGAGCGGCGTAGCCTACTTCGCCTAAACCTTTCCCATCGGGTACAATCCCTTCGGGTAACAACACCCGCCACCGGCACCCCCGGTGGCGGGTTCTTTTTTGCTTCGCGCATGTAGGAAGGACATCATGGAAAGCCGCAAGCCGTATCTCGCCACCCTGCCCGGACTCATCCTGGGCTGTCTCGTTTGCTGCGCACTCTGGGGCTCCGCCTTCCCCTGCATCAAGATCGGCTACGGCCTCTTTGGCATTCCCGCGCACGACAGCGCCTCTCAGCTGCTCTTCGCGGGTCTGCGCTTCACCCTTGCCGGCATGCTGGTCATTGTTGGCATGAGCGTGGCCCAGCGCCGACCGCTCGTTCCGCAAGCGCGCGATATCAAGCCCATCTGCATCTTGTCGCTCTTCCAGACCATCGGCCAGTACTTCTTTTTCTACCTTGGTCTCTCCCGTGCAAGCGCTATGTCGAGCTCCATCATCGAGGCCAGCGCCAACTTCTTGGCTATCCTCTTTGCCGCCTTGGCGTTTCGCACCGAAAAGCTCAACGCGGCCAAGGTGCTCGGCTGCGTACTGGGCTTTGCCGGTGTCGCGCTCGTCAACCTTTCGGGCGCGGACGGCACCTTTGGCTTTGCGCTCGACGGCGAGGGCTTTATCCTGGCCTCCACCGTCGCGGGTGCCCTTTCGACCTGCCTGATCGGCATCTTCTCGCGCGAACACGACGGCGTCTTGCTTGCCGGGTGGCAGTTCTTGGTCGGCGGCCTGGTCCTCACCGCCATTGGCTTTTTGATGGGTGGCGCGCTCTCCCCCACGGCGATTGCCCCCGCCATCGCGCTCATCATCTACATGGCGCTTATCTCCGCGGTCGCCTACTCGCTGTGGTCGCGCCTGCTTGCCGTCAACCCCGTCAGCCGCGTCTCGGTCTTTGGGTTTATGAACCCCGTCTTTGGCGTGCTGCTGAGCGCACTGCTGCTCGGTGAGGGCGCTGGCACGAGCCCCGCTACCGTCATCGTTGCCCTGCTGTTGGTCTGCGGCGGCATCATCATCGTCAACAAACCCAAAAAAGCCTAGCGAGCTCACCTTTTTAGAGAGGGCGTTCGCACACTTCAGCTTAATGGAGCACACTGGTTCTCGTTAATTTCGTACCGAGCCGCGGCGGCAGACGCTCGTCTTGCCGCACCGCGCCTGGGCGTTATGGCCGGTGGCCCCCGCAAACGCAAAAAGAGCGCACGACCATCGCAACAGTCGTGCGCCCTTTTTCTAGCGTATCTGGACGCCGGCTTTCTTTTTCTCGGCCTTGACGCGGTAGAGCTCCGCATCGGCAGCGCGAAGTAAGTCTTGCCAGGTATCGACACCATCGCCAACCCGTGCGCAGCCGATGGACATCCGCAACAGATACGGCACCTCGGCACGAGCGAGCTCGTCGTTAATCGCCGAACACAGGTCTATGATGTCCTGTTCCGCCGCTGCCTTCTGGAGCACCACGAACTCATCGCCGCCATAACGTGCGATAAAACCACCAGACGCCGAGGAGACCTCTTTGAGCGTAACAGATATGACTTGGAGAGCATGGTCGCCCTCCACATGTCCATACCGGTCGTTAATCTGCTTAAAGCCGTCGGCGTCCATCATAAGCAGATGCACATCTTCGGCCTGATCCACATTTGAGAAGAGCGACAGCATATAGGTCTCAAAACGGTTGCGATTGTTGAGGCCAGTCAACGGGTCGGTCGAGATGAGCTGCTCCTGGTAGATGATGTAGAGCAGCAGGATACTCAGCGATATACCGACGCAAAGGCCCGGTACCGAAAACAAAACCTGGAAGGTACCGCCCACCAGAGCGGGAACCGCAAAAAAGGCGAGGGTGCGATAAATGGCCTTCTTTTGCAGACTTTCGACTTTTCGAGTCTGAATAAAGGCATGCAAAGACGTATATATGATGTAGCAGTAGCTAACGATAGGTTGAATCATATAAAGCGCTCCGCGACGATATACGCCCTGCGCATCGATATAGAACATAGTGTGCGTCCAGTAGCTGGTAAATGCCAGCACGACCACCAATACGGTTGGCAACGTCACGAGCGCCACCCTATAGCGCGCAGTCAAAAGGCGAGAGCCCTGCACTGTCTCGGAATAGAAAAACCAAATGAGGCACGCGATGGCGAACAGCGAAAACGAGACCGCGTTGGAAATCCAGTTGGCCGTGATGCCTACAGGAGTGCTCACGCCGTCCGAGAGCGTCCAGATCATATCGAAGAAAATGTAGGCAGCAGACGTGTAGCCCAGCATGCTAAACAAAAGCTGCTGGGTGCTCGAGAACAAGGAGCGGCGGCTTCGTGCGGCAAGCCCGATAAGAACAATCATGCATAGCAGGAATATCTCAATTTTGAGTGCCTTAACCACGAGACGCCATCCCTTCAATATCCAAGTGGTCAGAATCGCCCGATTCGTGTCTGGACAATAAACACCCCCTACTCCGCAGGGGTAAGGGGAATAATAGCAGAGCGCCCGAACGTCACTGCAAGACAGCTTTCGTTCGGGCGCTCAAACGGCGCGAATTGCACGCCGGCATCATTAATTGGTAGCGATTGCTACTCGCCGTCGATGTCGGTCGCGACGGCTTCCTCAATAGCCTCGACGCCTTCGACCGACAGATCCTCTTTGCCGTGGCAGAACTTCTTATCGACCCAGCCGGTCAGAATCGGAGCCATGATTGCCGTGATGATAACGGCGGTGGCGATCTGAGCGTACGCGGTGGGCGCAAGCTCGGCATAGCGCGGTGCGACCTCGGCGAGGGCGACCGGCGTGGTCATGGCCGTGCCGGCGATAGTGGAGCAGGCAACGGCCGCCTTGCCGTTACCACCGCACAGGCGCTCGAACGCAAAGGTGATGGGACCGACGATAAAGAGCGTGATGAGGCCCAGCAGGATGCCCGAGATGCCGCCGGTGATAAAGCTCGAAAGGCTCATGGACGCACCAAGCTGAAAACCGATAACAGCGATCGCGGGATTGGCGCCGGGGACCAGCAGGTTCTTGATGAACGGGAAGAGGTTGCCCAGAACCATGCCGATAACAAGCGGCAGGATGGATCCGATGATGGTGCCGACGGGGATGTTAGCGAGACCCGAGACACCGAGGATGATCATGGTGACGGCGGGGCCGGCCGTAAAGAACAGGATACCGACGGCGCCCTGCTCGGACTCATCGCCAAACTCGCCCATGATGCCCGTATAGAGCGCCATGTTGCAAAACGTAATGCCGCCGATGATTGAGACCGAGCTCAGGCCCAGGAAGTTGTCGTTAAAGAAATATGCCACACCCAAGCCAAGGGCGGCCGCAACAACAAGCTTGGGGATCAGTACGACGATGCCGGTCTTGATAGCGCCCGGCGTGGACTTAAAGCTGATGCCGGCACCCACGAAGAGCAGGATCGCAGCGACGATGGTATTGGAGCCGCCACGGCAGGCAGCCGTAAAGAAGCCGCCGATCTCAAAGACCTGCGGACAGAAAGTGTTGAGCAAAAGGCCAACAATCATGGGATAGATCATGATGTCGCCCGGGATACGCGGTACCTTGAATTTCTTTTGCTCGTTGGCGGTCGCTTCCTGTGCCATGAAACCCCCATTTCCGCTGACGCAGAACAAAAGCCCACGTCACGCTTTGCTACAGTAAAGTTTGACCATGGTACCAGAAGAAGCAGACCGGCTCGGTGAGAAATTCGATTCGTTGGGCCGGGACGCTAAACGCGCCCTTGCTTTTATACAAGGCTCAAAACGATATAGAACACGATGCCCGAGACGCAGCACCACAACATCGACTTTGTCTTGATTGCCACCGCCACGACACCGGCAGCCGCAATCCAGGGAATCAAGCCCTGCCACAAGCCGGCGTCGAAAGCGCCAGGGCTTATCAAATCGTTAGCGACCAGCGCCGCAAAGGCGGCGGGCGGAATATAACCCAAGGCCTCGGTAACGCGGGGCGACAGCGTTCTCCCGCGCAAGGCAAACGCCGGGGCAATGCGGAAAAACGCGATAGCCGCCCATGACGACAGCCACAGGGCCAAAAACTCATTAACGGGCATCGCGAGCGTCCCTTCCTTCGGCGAAAGCATCGCACGCAAGCGCCGCGGCAACACCGACGAGCACGCTTGCCGGCACGGCGATATTCGTCCACCCCAAGAACTTGCATATGGCGACAGACACCGCAGCCATAACGGCAGCCACGACATTGCCGCGCGACAGTCGCTGCGAAAAGAGCAGGCAGATAAAGAGCGAGGTGCAGACAAAGCCAGCAATAGCGGTGGGGACATCGACAACGGCGCCTACAACGGCGCCCATCGTGCACGAAACGCCCCATGTCGCGATGAGGATCGCGTTGAGCGCAAAGGACTCGCGCGGGCCCCAATCCTCCCCTTCAACCAACTTGGCAAGCGAGATGCCATATGCCTCCTCGGTAAGCGTCGCGGCAACGGCCAGCGTCTGACGCTTCGAGGCACCCCTCAGATGGGGCGCGATCGATGCCGAATAAAGTGCAAAGCGCGAGGAGATTGCGGCCACACTTGCGACAATCGATGCCGCAGGCACACCTGCCAGCCACAGATTGCAGACCATAAACTGGCCGCTACCCGTCACAAACGTGCTGCTCAGAGCAAAAACCATCCAGGGCTCCATTCCCGTCTGCGCCATAATCATTCCGCACGGCGCGCCTATCGCAACATAGGTAAGCATCACCGGCCAGACGGTTTTAACGATTTTGAGCACCATAGCGTTCCTCGTCCCGACAAGATTTCCGAGCCGCATTCAACGACGCGGCAGAATCATCGCCCGGTGGCAACCGAGTTCACCTACAATTGCCACCGGATCGAAAGACACAGCTTTTTAGGAAGTCATTATGACAGCTATCGATCGGGGCCGGGCGACCGCGGCCTTCAAACGCTATACCGATGCTTACGATGCCGCCAATCCACGTATCGCGCTCAAAATCGAGCATACGTACCACGTTGCCGAGGCATGCGATGCCGTGGCGCGCGAGCAGAGCTGGTCGACAGAGGATATTGACCTGGCCTGGCTTTGCGGCCTGTTACACGATATGGGACGCTTTGAACAGTTGCGGCGCTGGGACACCTTTAAGGACGCCGAGAGTATGAGCCACGCAGCGTTGGGCGTCGGGGTCCTCTTTGGCGAGAACCCCGACGACGCGCCTGCCACAACAAGCATCCGAGATTTTATCGAGACCGACGAGCACGACGAGCTCATCCGCGCGAGCATCGCCTATCACAGCGACTTTCGCCTGCCGGCACAACTCGACGAGCGTACACGGCGCTTCTGCGATATCGTGCGCGATGGCGACAAAATCGACATTATGCGCACCATCGCCGACAGCACCGTCGACACCATCCTCAAGGTTGATAAGGACACATTTCTCGCCAGCCGGTTCTCGACACCGGCTCTCGCTGCCTTTGACGAGCGCCGCTGCGTCGCACGCGATGAACGCAACGAGCCCGCAGACTACCTGGTGGGACTCATCTGCTTTATGTTTGAGCTCGTCTATCCAGCGAGCCGCGCGCTGGCGCGCGAGCAGGGCGATATCTACCGCCTGCTCGACGCGCCCTTTGGCATTACGCGCCCCTTTACCGATCCCGCCACGCAGGCGACCTGGAAGCGCCTAAAGGACGAGGCGCGCGACTGGCTGGCGCGCGCCTAGCGCTCAAGCTGGGCCAGCAGCTCCTCGACGACCTCGACGGCATCGCCGACAACCTTATACTGGGCAGCACCAAAGATGGAGGCATCCGGGTCCTCGTTGATGGCAATAATGCACTCCGCCCCACCGATGCCGGCAAGATGCTGGATGGCGCCCGAAACACCGATACTCACGAGAAGCTTGGGCGAAACCGATACGCCCGTCTGGCCAATCTGATGGCGATACTCCAACCAGCCGGCCTCCACGACAGGTCGCGTGCAGCCAAGCTCGGCCCCCAGAGCCTCGGCGAGCCTTCGCATCAGCGGCAGGTTTTTCTTGGAACCAATGCCGCGACCCACCACGACCAGGCGCTCGGCATCGGCGATCGAAGCCTGCTGTCCCCACTCCTCGGCGGCAATCGAGATCTCGACACGAGCCTTAGCATCATCCGCAAGTGATATCTGGGTGATCGTGCCGGAGCGGCCGTAGTCAAAGTCGGGCGCCTTAAAGATGCCGGGACGCACCGTTGCCATCTGGGGACGATGATTGGGGCAGACGATGGTGGCCATCAGGTTGCCGCCAAACGCCGGACGCGTCTGTTGCAGCAGCCCCGTCTCCGTATCCATCGAAAGCACGGTGCAGTCGGCCGTAAGGCCCGTCTGCAGGCGCACGGCAACGCCGGGTGCCAATTCGCGGCCAAAGGCGGTCGCACCGTACAGAATGGCCTCGGGCTTGCGCTCTGCCACCAAATCGCAGATCAGCCGGGCGTAAACCTCCGCATCGTTCTGGCGCAGGCGCTCGTCGCGACAGACCAGGACCTCGTCTGCACCGGCGCAAACCAGATGCTCCAGGTCACCGAGAGAGCTCTCGGGGCTCATGCCGACCAATGCCACCAGACGGCAACCACGAGCATCGGCAAGCTCGCGGCCCTTGCCCATGAGCTCATAGGCAACGGGGGTCACCGTATCGTGCTCGTCGGTCTGCACGAATACCCAAATGTCTCGATATGCATCAAGGTCCACCGCGCCAGCGGCCTCGTCACGCTCAATCGAGATGGCGTTGACGGGGCAGGCGTCGACGCACCCACCGCATAGGATGCAGCCGTCGGTTACGCGGGCGCAACGGTTGGGCCGCTCGCCTTCCACTACAATGCCGCCCGAGGCACAGGCGCGAACGCAGCGACCGCAGCCGATACAGGCTTCGCTATCGATAATCAGTCCGCTCATCTATGCCATCCCCTCGATAATCTTGGCAAGTTTTGCCGCCTGCTCGGACGCCGTTCCGTCAACGGTCTCGCACGTTTGGTCGCGGTCGGGCACAAACGATCGCACGACCTGTGTCGGCGAGCCGGCAAGGCCGCAGCGCGCGGGGTCGGCGTTCACGTCGGCAGCGTTGACCACGCGCACGTCCGCCTCCTCGGCCGCACGAATACCGGCAATACTCGGCATGCGCAGTTGGCCAATCTCCTTGGCGGTCGTCATCGCGCACGGCATCTCAAGATAGACCGTCTCCTCGCCGGCATCGCAGCCGTGAACAAGCGCCAGTGAACCACAGGTCGTAAAGCCCGCGCTCTGCACGCAGCTCACGTCGGTCACACAGGGAATCTCAAAGGCACCGGCAAGCTCGGGGCCAATCTGGGCCGTATCGCCGTCCACCGCCATCTTGCCGCAGATGAGCAGGTCGAAGTCCTCGTCGAGCGCCTCGATGCCGCACTTGAGGGCATAGGTGGTTGCCAGGGTATCGGCACCTGCAAAGGCGCGGTCGGTCAGCAGCAGTGCGTCATCGGCGCCTCGGGCGATGCAGTCGCGCAATAGCGATTCGGTCGCGGGGATGCCCATCGACACCACCGTTACGCGCACGTCCATGCCAAAGCCGATAAAGTCGTCCTTCAGTGCCAGCGCGCATTCCAAAGCGCTCGCGTCAAAGGGATTAATGACCGCCTGTTTGCCATCGCGCACAATCGTATTGGTCTTGGGGTCCATCTTGACCTCGGTGCTTCCCGGCACCGCCTTGACGCACACCACCATATGGAAATCGCTCATCTTCACGCGCCCCCTTTCTGGACGAGCTCATCCAAGAGCTTCTCCGAAAACAGGTTACCGCGACCCAGCTGCCCGGCAGGATCGAGCTGGAGCTTGAGCCGCGCCGACTCGACCATGGCCTCGTGACCGTACATCGTCTCCAAGAAGCCCGCCTTGATCTTGCCGACACCGTGTTCGGCGGAGACGGCGCCGCCCATAGCCGTGACCTCGGAAGCCCACTGGGCAAAGAGTTCTCCGCCGCAGCGGTGATCCTGCGCATCGCGCGGCAGAATATTCACATGCAGATGGTTGTTACCGATGTGCCCCCAGGCGGCAGATTCAAGCCCGCTTTCGGCCAACGTGCGGCGATAGAGGGCGATGACATCGGCCAAGTGTGCGTTGGGCACCGACATGTCCGAGCCCAGTTTGGTGATGGTGGGATCCGTGCGGCGACGCTCGTCGATGAGCATGTTGACGCTCTCGGGCACCGCATGGCGGAAGAATCGCTGGCACTCGCGATCGGCCTCGGTGCGCGCGACCCATGTCGCATCGTCGCTGCCGCCCGCAAGCTCTAGTACCCACCCCAAGTGATACAGCTCCTCTGTCGCTTGGGCCTCGTCATCGCAGTCGAGCTCCACGTAGACACAAACCTTGGCGTCTTTGTCGAGCGCCGGCAGCGAGGCGAACGCGGTCGACTGCTCACGCTGACGACGCAGGATATCCAGGGCGCCCGCATCAAAATATTCGATGGCAGCCGCGTGGGACAGGACGGGGCGCACAGAATCGGTGAAGGACACGGCCTTGTCTTCGCTGTCAAAGAAGCAGCTCACGCCCCAAACGACCGCAGGCGCCGCCTGCAGGGCAATCTCGAGCTCGGTGATAACGCCGAGTGTGCCACACGCACCGATAAACAGATCGATGGCATCCATATCGTCAGCAACGAAATAGCCCGAAGCATTTTTGGTCTTGGGCATGGTGTAGTCGGGAAGGTCGAGCTCGAGCGTGCGGCCCCGCACCGTAACGAGCGAAAGGCGGCGACCCCGTGCAAAAACCTCGCCACGGTGAAGCTCGAGCAGGTCACCATCGGTCAGCGCGACATGAAGGCCCGCGACGTGAGGGCGCATGGGGCCGTAAGCGTAGCTACGGGCGCCGGAGGCGTTACATGCCGCCATGCCGCCCAGACAGGCAGATGCCTCGGTGGGATCGGTGGGAAAAAACTGCTCGGGGGCCTCTTGGAACTCCTCGTAGGCCTCAAGCGATGCCTGGTCCCAACCAGCGGTCGGCAGCACCTTCTTGCTCAGCTGCTTGCGCAGCTCCGAGAGCACAATGCCCGGCTCCACGCGCAGCAGAAATTGGCCTTGTTCATCGCGACGAAGGCCCAAGTAGCGATTCATGCGGGAAGTATTGAGAATGTGACCGCCATGAGGCACGGCGCCGGCGGCAAGACCGGTCCGGGCGCCCTGAACCGTCACCGGGACACGCTCGGCATGGAGCTTTTTCAAAATGGCGCACACCTCGTCCTCCGTTGTCGGAAACGAGATGCTCGAGGCCTCGCCCGATGTGCGAGACTCATCGCGGCCATACTCTTCGAACTCGTCGGTGAAGGGTTTGATGGTTGCCGACACGCGAACTCCCCCTTTAGCTAACTACAGTGTTTGCAGGGAGATGTTACCGCATCGTTT
>CAUAEH010000062.1 GCA_958427975.1 uncultured Collinsella sp.
CGTTGGCGTCCTCGCCCTTCCAGTCGTAGATATTGTAATCTGCGCCCTCATCGCCATTGTTGACGTACGTGACGTGAATACCCGTCATGGTCGAACCGTCATAATTTGTAAGGCCGGGCTGGACGGAATCGACGACGACGGAAAGGCCAGCAGTCGTGGTCACCGTCGTGCCAACAGCCAGGTCAGTCGTAGGCTGCTCTTCCTTCTTCGTCTCTTCCTTCTTGTCGCCATCGCCGGCATCCTCGGTGACGGTCGCCTTATCGCTACCGCAACCGGCAAGAAGACCGGCAGTCCCCAAGGCAACAGTGGCGAATGCGCCAAGTGCAGCGCGACGGCTCAGCAGCACTTCATTTTCGAGCTTATTCATCATGCATCCTTCCTACGATCCGGCTACCGCGCCGGCACACAGCACATCGTAGGAAGGATTGAACTTGAATTCATTAGCTGTGAGCTAAGGTTGCCATATAGAAAAGCATGAAGCGCGTGTCCATCGCCGATGATACCTCGAAGCTTGCCAACATCAATTTGAACTACTGGTTCTACGGCTGCAGCGCCTTGCTTCGATTTCCGACATGTCGAACCTGCGCGGTGTGGTCCATGTGGACGACGACGCTCTCGATCATGCCCTACATGCTCGATGTTCATACGAGCTCGACAAGAATCCTGGTAGATGCGGGCTGAGAGCCGCCCAAGGGTCACATGGGCTCGGCCACATTCAACAACCACAAGGCCATCGTGGGCGGCAACGACACGGCCTGCAACTCAAAGCAGACGATGCGCACGATGTGCCGAATAGACCGCGAGGAGCAGGCGGGATACCTCATAACAGCCGGGCAGTCCCTACGGTATAGGCTAGGCAATGGGGTGTGGGGCGTACAGCAAGGACTAAAGCAGGTCGCTTTCCACCTCAACGTCTTCGATGCTTTCGATCTCCGCTTCGGTGGGCAGGGTCCCATCGGGGTCCTCGCCCTCCATGAACATCCTGATGGCGTTCTTGGCAATGATGCTCGTCGATGCCACGTCCACGCCGCCGCCAATCAAGCCGCCGGCGAGGGGCAGCATTTTCCCGAGGTTGATGATACCTTTCTCGCCGAACTTCGTGATAAATCTGAAGCCGACTTTCTGGTTGATCTTCACGAGTGCCGACCCGGGAATCTTCTTGATTGCAACCTCAAGCGATTTCGTCCCAGTCTTGATGAGCCCCATTTTGACAAGATCACTCGCCGTCGTACCCGTGAGGCACATATAGATCATCGTCTGAACTTGGTCGGACGTAACGTCATAGCCACCCATCTTCGCGATGCAGGCGATCATGCGCATCTGAACGTACATGACGCTGCTTATGTTCGCGGGAATTGCGACCGGAAGCGTAATCAAGCCCCCGAGCCCGGTGACGAAACCTGAGGTTCCGCATTTCATGACCTGCCACTTTGCGAGTGCCCTTGCGGCATCATCAGGCGACTTCGCCTTTCCCGTGTAGTCGGCAACCATCTCGTCGACCGAACGACTCACCTTAGGGACGCCATTCAGTGCGCTCCTGTAGATGGTATCGAGCAGCTTGCCGGCCGATTCCTCATCGATGGGAATCTCGAAGCCTTTGGCCTTTTCAACCGTTTCTTTCTCTCCCGTCTTCTTAGCCATGGCTCTTCCTTTCTCGCAGCTTTGCTTTCTCAATAACCCTTGCAAATTCTGCGAACCGTCCATCAATCTTTGGACATTTTACCTCGCGATCTATAGCGACGATTCAGCTGCCAGCTGATTTGCGACCGCAACGGATGATGGGCTCGCAAGTTGGCCCATGTCCTGTTGGTGGGTCCTTATGGAATCTATTGCGATGGGCTGGCATGGGGGCTGGCGATTGCGGCCCGCATCCCCGTGTTGCTGGCGGCGGTGCTCTCACGCCAAACGCTTGCACATTCGGATTGCTACACAACGAATGAAACTTGTTGATGTGGGGCGCGGTTCATTCAGGGTCCGCCCCCTCGCTTCATCCTCAAAAAGCTCGTCGAAGCCCACCCCACCGTGACGGATTCCCCGGTAAAGGTGCTCACAAGCAACAGGATAAAGAAGGCCAAATAACTGATGCTCAATAGGTAGGCGACAACCAAAAAGATAGTCCATCCAACATTGGTCTTACCGTCGGCACGGCGTTGCTCGCGATTGCGGCAAAGCCAAATCGTCACGCCAATAGCCCCAATCAACAGCACGAGCGCCGCTGCGGCCAGCCCGGCAAGTGCAAACATCACGCCAATGCTCACAGCAATAACCGGAAGCAACAACAAGCCGCACCCACACCCACCGGGACTATAAACGGCAGTCTGTCGGCATCGCCTCATCGTCACTCCAACCTCAACATCTTTCAGCACTACAATGCGATAGCCTGCTGGACAGGAACGATCTTATCCAGTTCCGGTTCGATGCGTCTCTTCTCCGCCTCGAGATCAAACGCTATCTGGGCGCGCAGCCAATAACCATCCGTCAGGCCAAAGTAGCGGCAAAGGCGAAGGTCGGTGTCGGCCGTCACGCGACGCCTTCCCAAGATAATCTGCCCAATGCGTTGAGCCGGAATCCCGGTCTCCTTAGCAAGGCGATATTGAGAAATGCCCATGGGAACAAGAAATTCCTCTTTGAGAAGCTCACCAGGAGTCACCGGCGACAGCAGATCGGGCGCAGTCTCATCACTTGTGATAATCGACGATTTCGACATTCCAAGCCATCCCCTGCCTCCACTCAAAACAGACCCGATAGCGCTCATTACGATGCAATCATCGTATCGCCTTACGTTAATAACGTCAAACGTTTCTATAGACTTACATCTCTATTATACCGTACATCTGTTCGTATTTTCTAGAGCAGGTATCCTTCGCCAATTAGCCAAGCAGAAGCAATCGTTTGTAGACATCGAGGCCTTTGAGCAGAATTTCCTCGTCAAAGAGCATGCTATCGGTATGCAGAGCACTCGTGGCATAGGCGGGACAGCCCTCGGCGTCGCTCGGAATGTCCTGACTGACAGGAACGCCCGTGCCCAGCAAGAAGAACACGCCCGGCAGATGGCGCTGATAGAACGCGAAATCCTCGGCGATTAGCAGCGGCTCGTCCACAAGTTGCAGCTCGGACAAGGCAGGCGCAATGCGGGCGAACAGCTCGGGGTCGTTATCGACCGGCGGATAGCCCTCGGCAAAATCGAGATCGTACGTGCAGCCCGTTGCGGCGCAGGCATCGTCCAACACGCGGCGCACGCCCTCGCGCGCACGGTCGAACATACCGTCCGTAAACACGCGCAGACTGCCAGCCACATGGGCCTCCCCTGCCACCGCATTGCAGACGGTGCCGGCCTGAAGCAGGCCGAACTTACCAATGCAGGGCTCGTCGGCACCCAACTCGTCCATGAGCTCGCGCTCGGCAACCAAGAACTTGGCAGCCGCCAGTGCCGCATCGTGCGACTCCTCGACTGGAACGCCGTAGGTCTTGGCGATATGGATGCTCGCGCCATGGATATGAATGTGCGTCTCGCTTGAGCGCGCCAGCAGCGGACCGGAACAGCTTGCCAACGTGCCGGCGGGCAAATCGGGCCATACGTGGAAGCCAAAAATGCGGTCGACGCCATAGCGCTCGAACACGCCGCTCTCACACACCGTCTTGGCGCCACCGGTCGTTTCCTCGGCCGGCTGGAACACAAAGAGCACGTTGCGCTTGATGACGCCCGGTTGCTCGCGAATCGTGCGGTCGACATGCGTCGCGGCGGCAAGCGCCATGGCCATGTGTCCATCGTGTCCGCACGCATGCATCTTGCCGGGATGGGTCGAGGCGAAGGCCGCACCCGTCGCCTCCGCGATGGGCAGCGCGTCCATATCGGCGCGAATCGCCGTGGCATGCGCGGCGCCCGTGCCAGCGTCGAAGAAAGCGCAAACACAGCTGGGGCAGGGATGGACCACTTCACAGGCAAGCGAGGCGAGCACGCCCTCTATATAGGCTATGGTTTGAGGAAGCTCGAAATCGAGCTCCGGAATGCGATGCAGGTCGCGACGATAGCGACGAAGTTCTTGGAGCTCGGTCATAATGGATCCTTTCATGGGGCATATCCATTCCCACAATATTGTGATGCAGAATTGTGACGCCCTTGTTTCTAGCATATCCCTGCATTTTTTAAACGTTATATACGAATACTCTTGTTTGGTAAAGTGCAACGTGGTAGGGTCGTTACCACTTGATAGAGGCGCGGGCACGAAGAGCCGCGGGCGAGCCGGCAGGCTTTGACCCCGCGGGGAGGCGAAACCCGCCGAACTGGGTTTTTCGGGCACGAACAACCTGGTGGGCCTGCGGGAAACACCCGCAGGACTGTCTGCAGCAATGCGGGAGCGCTATCCGGACATGGGGTCCACGCTATGCGGATTCGATGCGCCGATGGCGCCGTCTGGATAGCGAGGTTTACGGGACATGGCATTGACCCCCAACGAAGCATATGCGGCCAAACAGCCGTTTGTGGACAAGGAAACGCTCGAGCATATCGTCGAGCAGTTCCCCACGCCGTTTCACCTATACGACGAGGCGGGCATCCGCCGCAACATGCAAGAGGTGCGCGACGCCTTTGCGTGGAACCCGGGCTTTAAGGAATACTTTGCCGTCAAGGCCAACCCTAACCCGGCACTCATCTCCATCCTCAACGAATACGGCTGCGGCTGCGATTGCTCGAGCTATACCGAGCTCATGATCGCCCGCTCACTGGGCATCACCGGCCACGACATCATGTTCTCGTCCAACGACACGCCGGCAGCGGATTTTGCCCTTGCAGATAAGCTGGGCGCCATCGTCAACTTTGACGACATAAGCCATATCGAGTTCTTTGAGCGCGTTGCGGGGCCCATCCCCAAAACAGTCAGTTGCCGCTTTAATCCGGGCGGCCTGTTCCAGCTCTCCAACGGCATTATGGACAACCCCGGAGACTCCAAATACGGCATGACCACCGAGCAGCTCTTTGAGGCTTTCCGCATGCTCAAGGCCAAGGGTGCCGAGAACTTTGGTATCCACGCATTCCTTGCCAGCAACACCGTCACTAACGACTACTATCCCAAGCTCGCACGCATCCTCTTTGAACTTGCCGTGCGCCTGGAGCGCGAGACCGGCGCACATGTCGCCTTTATCAATCTGTCCGGCGGCGTCGGCATCCCCTATCTGCCCGAGCAGCAGGCCAACGACATTCACGCCATCGGCGAGGGAGTGCATGCGGCATACGACGAGATCCTGGTTCCTGCCGGCATGGGCGATGTGGCCATCTGCACCGAGATGGGCCGCTTTATGATGGGCCCCTACGGCTGCCTGGTCACCAAGGCCATCCACGAGAAGCAGATTTACAAGGACTATATCGGCGTGGACGCAAGCGCCGTCGACCTCATTCGTCCCGCTATGTATGGTGCCTACCACCACATTACGGTGATGGGACAGCCGGGCGGCCCTGACAAGACCGCGGCACCCGTCACGAACACCTACGACATCACGGGCAATCTGTGCGAGAACAACGACAAGTTCGCCATCGATCGCGAGCTGCCGCATATCGACATGGGCGACCTGCTTGTGATCCACGATACCGGCGCGCACGGCTACTCCATGGGCTACAACTACAACGGACGCCTGCGCTCCGCCGAGGTACTGCTGCGCCCCGATGGCTCGGCCGACCTCATCCGCCGTGCCGAGCGCCCGGGCGATTACTTTGCCACGCTCGACGTGCTGCCGAGCGGCCGAGAGCTGCTGGCAAAGTCGCGCGCCGAAAGTGCCCGCCGTCGCGCCCAAGACGAGCGGATGGCAGTCGCCGCCCAATGGAACAAACGCATCCAGATCGCGGACGCGAAGGAGAAGAACATGGACATCCGCAATCTCGAGGGCTCAATCGTCGCCCTTGTTACGCCATTTAAAAAGGACGGCAGTGTCGACTTTGACGCACTCGAGCGCCTTATCGATTTCCACCTGCAAAACGGCACCGACGCCATCCTCACCCTGGGCACCACCGGCGAGAGCGCCACGATGACCGATGACGAGGACAACTCCGTTGTCGCCGCCGTGGTCAAGCAGGTTGCAGGACGCGTCCCCGTCATCGCCGGCTCGGGCTCCAACTCCACGCAAACCATGCTCACCAAGTCGCTCACCTACCAGGGCTTGGGCGCCGATGGCCTGCTGCTCATTACCCCCTACTACAACAAGTCCAATGAAGAGGGTATCTATCAGCACTTTAAGACCGTCGCCGACGCCGTGGACATCCCCTGCATCCTGTACAACATCCCCGGCCGCTGCGGCTGCGGCATCAGCGAGCGCAACGTAGAGCGCTTGGCCGCACATCCCAACATCATGGGCATCAAGGAGGCCTCGGGTAACGTCGCCTATGCCGCAAAGATCGCGCACCTGCTGTCCGACGACTTCCGCATGTACTCGGGCGAGGACGCGCTCACCGTGCCGCTCATGAGCCTGGGCGCCTCGGGCACCATCAGCGTGTGGGCCGACGTACAGCCGCAGCTCGTGCACGACATGTGCCGCGCTTATCTGGACGGCGACGTGGCACGTGCCCGCGATATCCAGATCGCCGGTCAGCCGCTCATCAACGCCCTCTTTAGTGAGGTCAACCCCATCCCCGTTAAGGAAGCGCTCGCCCAGATGGGTATGATCGAAGCCAACTACCGCATGCCGCTGTGCCCCATGGCAGACGACACGCGCGCCGCACTTACCGACGCTCTGAAGGGAGCTGGTCTGCTTGATTAAGACCGTCATTATGGGAACGGGCCGCATGGGCTCGCTCATCCGCACCACCGCCGAGGGCGTTGTCGACGCCGCCGGTCAGCACGTTTTTGATATCGTCGCCCAGATTGGCTTCGATTTGAGCGAGCTCGAGAACGCACCGGCCGCCGATGTAATCATCGACTTCTCGAACGTCGTTACCTTCGATGCCGTCGTCGCCTATGTCGAGCGCACGGGTGCCGCGTTGGTCTCGGGCACCACGGGCTACACACCCGATCAGATGGACCGCCTGCGCGAGCTGGGTCAGAACGCCCGCGTCATGCACTCCGGCAATTACTCCATCGGTATCGCAGCCCTGCGTCATCTGGTAGCACAGGCCACACGCGAGCTGCCCGGCTTTGACTGCGAGATCGTCGAGACGCACCACAACCAAAAGGTCGACGCCCCGAGCGGCACGGCCAAGCTGCTACTCGACGCCATCGTCGAAGCTGAGCCCGAGGCAGGCTACCACCCCGTCTATGGCCGCGAGGGCATGTGCGGCGCGCGTGACCCCAAGGAGATCGGTATGCACTCGCTGCGCGGCGGCACCGTCGCCGGCGTGCACGAGGTGAGTTTCTTTGGCCAGGACGAGGAGGTCACGCTCACCCACCGCGCCACGAGCCGTCAGATCTTTGTCAACGGCGCCTTGGCGGCCGCGCAGAAGCTCGTCACCCGCGAACCCGGCTTCTATACGTTCGACCAGGTCATGTTTGCCTAACCAGGTATCAACCGAATCCACCCAAAGGAGAGATAACAAATGAGCAACGCAGCCGAGATGGATGCACAGGAGATTATCAACTACATCGCCACCGCGCCCAAAAAGACGCCTGTCAAGCTGTACGTGCGCGAAAAGCCCGGCATGAAGGTCCAGTGGGGCAATGCACACGTCTACGGCGGTCGTCGCGGCAAGACCGTCTTTGGCGACTGGGAGGAACTCAAGGCCATCCTAGACGCCAATGCCGATTCCATCGATTACTACGACGTCGAGAATGACTGCCGCAACTCCGCCGTCCCCATGCTCGACCTTAAGGGCATCAACGCCCGCATCGAGCCGGGCGCGATCATCCGCGACCGCGTCGAGATTGGCGACCGTGCCGTCATCATGATGGGCGCCATCATCAACATCGGCTCCGTTATCGGCGAGGGTTCCATGATCGATATGGGCGCCGTCCTGGGCGGCCGCGCAACCGTGGGCAAGAACTGCCACATCGGCGCCGGCACCGTACTGGCAGGCGTCGTTGAGCCCGCGAGCGCCACGCCCGTCATCATCGAGGATGATGTCATGATTGGCGCCAACGCCGTGGTCCTGGAGGGCGTGCGCGTGGGCAAGGGCGCCGTCGTGGCTGCCGGTGCCGTGTGCGTCGAGGACGTCCCCGCCGGCGCCGTCGTGGCCGGTGTCCCCGCCCGCGTCATCAAGATGCGCGACGCCCAGACCGACAGCAAGACCGGCCTGGAAGAGGGCCTGCGCCAGCTCTAGGGTTACGCGGTTTTGACAAACCGCGTAACAAGTCGACGCTGCAAACGCCCCTAAGCGGCAATCTGACGTTCAATCGTCGGGCATGAC
>CAUAEH010000063.1 GCA_958427975.1 uncultured Collinsella sp.
ACGGCCTCGGCGTTCTGCTCATCGGAGCCGTCGATGGCGCCCTGAGCCTTGAGCTGCTCGAGCATCCAGGTCTTGACCTCGCGGGCGTTGGTGAGGGTCTCGAGCGTGGTGAAGGTCTTGGAGACGATGATTACGAGCGTGGTCTCGGGATCCAGGCCCTTGAGCTTCTCGGCCTGGTCGTTGGGGTCGATGTTGGAGATGTAGCGGCAGTCGATACCGGCGTCGGCATAGGGACGCAGAGCCTCGTAGGCCATGACCGGGCCCAGGTCGGAGCCGCCGATGCCGATGGACACCAGATGCTCGATCTTCTTGCCGGTAACGCCCTTCCACTCACCGGAGCGCACGCGCTCGGCGAAGGCATACATGCGGTCGAGGACCTCGTGCACGTCGGCGACGACGTCCTGGCCGTCGACGATGAGCTGGCCCTTCTCGCTTGCCGGGCGGCGCAGCGCGGTGTGCAGGACAGCGCGGTCCTCGGTAGTGTTGATGTGCTCGCCAGAGAACATGGCGTCGCGGCGCTCCTCGAGCTTCACCTCGCGGGCAAGATCGCACAGCAGCTTGACGGTCTCATCGGTCACCAGGTTCTTCGACAGATCGAAGTGCAGGTCACCGGCGTCAAAGCTCAGCTTGTTCACGCGGTCGGCGTCAGCAGCGAACCAGGCCTTGAGGTCGATACCTTCGGCCTCGAGCTTCTCCTGATGAGCCTCGAGCGCCTTCCAAGCGGCAGTCGACGTAGCATCGATAGGTGCGGCAACAGTTGCCATAGAGTCCTCCTCAGCATACGGGCGCACGCCTCCATGCGCCCGGACATTCAGATGCCACTATTCTAGCGCAGGTCAAGACTACAATCAGCGAGCGTTGCCAATCGGCCCCCAAACGGCAACCGATTAAAAAGGGACAGGCTTATTTTGGCAGGTCAAACGCTTTACCAACCAAAAATAACCCGTCCTTTTATGGCAAATTTTAGGCCGCGGCGCAGATGCTACCGAGCAACTCACGCAGAGGAGACCCGATGCCCTCCAGCAGTTCGGGCGCGATAATGGCAAAAACGGGAACCTCACCGGTGCCCACGACAGCAGGCGCCTTGCCCTCCGAGAGAATGCATCCATAAGGGACAAAACCGTCTTCGCCGGCATCGAGCGCCGCCATGCGACGCGCGAGCTCGCGCGCAAAGCCAGCAGTATCGGCATCGCCAATCGCCAGGACAAAGTCCACGCCTTCGTCGGTCGCCAGGGCCACGGCTTCGTCGATCAGTTCGTCTCCCCCGTCGCCCCCAACCGAGCCGCAGCGGAAAAGTACGCGCTCGAGTAGGGCTCGATCAAGCGAGCCAAGTGCCGCCGAGACAAGCTCATCGCGCGTATGCTTGTCACCGCCCAACACGACCAGCGCCTTAGTGCCACCGTAGTGAGCGACCAATCGTCCGCACCAGCGAGCCACGTCTCCATCCACAACAAGGCGCGTCGGCATACCAAACCCGTAATTGACCATCTTTCCCACAACCCTTCCGTGCGCATAGGCGGTATCAATCGTTAGGCTCATGCTACGAAGCAAGGTTTTCCGAGCTGTTTCGCACTCTTTAGAGCTGCGTTAAAAACCCGATCCAACCGCACGACCATACCTACCAAAACAAACCAGTCCCTTTTTGACAGGTTTTGACGATGTCCGGACGAGCGGGTATTATCGAACAGGTATTCGATAAGAACATGTGTTTGATGGGAGGACGCGTGGGGCACGAGCGTCACACCTATATCTGCATCGACCTTAAAACGTTCTACGCCAGCGTCGAGTGCGTCGACCGCGGGCTCAACCCGCTCACTACCAACCTGGTCGTTGCCGACGAATCGCGCGGACGCACGACCATCTGCCTCGCTATCACGCAGGCCATGAAGGACTTAGGTATTCACAACCGCTGTCGTCTGTTCGAGATTCCCGACGGCATCGACTACATCAAAGCAATGCCGCGTATGCAGCACTACATGGAGGTGTCGGCGCAAATCTACGGCATCTATCTGGAATACGTCAGCCCCCAGGACGTGCACGTCTACTCCATCGATGAATGCTTTATCGACGTGACACCCTATCTGGACCTCTATCACACCGATGCGGAAGGCTTCGCCTGCATGTTGCGCGATGAGGTCCTCGCGCGTACCGGCATCACGGCGACAGTCGGCATCGGCCCCAACCTATTCCAGGCCAAGGTAGCGCTCGACATTACTGCCAAGCACGTGCCCAGCCGCATCGGCATGCTCGATGACGAGACCTTTCGCAAGGAGATCTGGCCCCATCGCCCCATCACCGACATCTGGGGCATCGGGCCCGGCGTGGCAGCACGACTCGAAAAATACGGCGTCTACGATCTGATGGGCGTCGCCGCACTCGACGAGAACCTGCTCTACGACGAACTCGGCGTCAATGCCGAGTATCTTGTCGACCACGCCTTTGGGCGCGAGCCGACAACTATCGCCGATATTCAGGCCTATCGCCCGCAAGCAACTTCGACCACCACGGGACAGGTGCTCTCGAAGGGTTATGCCTACGAGCAGGCCTACACCGTCTTGCGCGAGATGGTCGATGCCGCCGTGCTGGATTTAATCGACAAGCACGTGGTGTGCGACAGCATCTCGCTCTTTGTGGGCTATGCAAGCGAGCGCGCCGACATACGCCGGCTCGACGCCAGCGGCACGGCGCAGTATATAGACGGCTGTGGACACCTGCGTTCGAGCACCTCGGGCATCGAGCCCGCAGCGACCGACGGCCCCGAGCTCGCGCCCCGCGCGCCCAAGCCCGTCCAGCGCGATGACGAACGGCGCCGCCTGGTGCGCGAAGCACAGGCAATCGACGGCATCTTTGTGGGAGAGCACGGCGGCAAACCGCGTGGTGGCTATGCTGCGCTGTTCGCACATTCCAACGCCTCGCGCAAGATGCCCGAGCGCACTAATTCGTTTAAGAAGATCATGGGCTATTTCGATGAGCTCTGGGCACAGACTGTCGATCCCAAACGACCGGTCAAGCGCATCAACCTGGGATTTGGCAACCTCATGCCCGAAGAATTTGCCACTATCGACCTGTTTAGCGATGTTAAGGCCGATGAGCGCGAGCGCGACCTGGCGCGCGCCGTCCTGGCCGTGAAAGGCAAGTACGGCAAGAACGCGCTCGTCAAGGGATTAAGCTTCACCACAGGCGCCACCGCACGCGAACGCAACGATCAGGTAGGAGGACATCGTGCCTAAGTCCCAACAACAGCCGATGCGGCCACCGACGCCTTTTGAACGTCTAGCGGACCCCGAGGGAAGACGTCGATCCGCCGACCCCAAGCTCACCGCCAACGGCGCCGTCCGCGCCGGCCGTGCCGCGCAGTTTATGCCCTTTGCCGCCCTCACGGGATACTACGAGCTCGTACGCAAGCAAGAAATCACCATCGAGCCAAAATGTGAGCTCACGGAAGAAAAAGCCCTCGAACTTTCGAAAAAGCTCGAGGGCCTCAAACGTGGCGACCTGGTCCGCGTCACCTATTACGATACATACGGCTATCGCAGCCGCACCGGCATTCTCGACGAAGTGCTTCCCGCGTTCAAGCTCCTCAAGCTCAAAGACATCGCCATCGACTTCGACGATATCCAAAACATCGAACTGCGCGGACGAGCCTAGACAAGGACGCGCATCCAAGGCAAGGCCTACAGCGTCATGACGTAGTAACCCGCATCTCTCACGGCCGACTCAAGGACACCGCGATCAATCGGCCGCTTGGAGCGCACGCGTGCCGTGTGGTCCGCATACGTCACCGTTGCCCACACGCCATCCAGCGTATTGAGGGCATTGGCTACGTTCTGAGCGCAGCCGTCACAGCTCATGCCACCGATGAGCAGCTCATCGGTATAGGGATAGTGTGACGCATCGGTATCCGCCACAACAACCTTTTTGGCCTTCTTGCCGCTCGTACCATCGCTGCAACAACTCTTCCCGTGTGTCGAAGCGGCAATGCGACGCAGTCCAAAAAACATGCCGACGGCAATGACGGCCAGCACGATGAGATTCGCAGGGTTGAGCAAGTCACTCATGCGCTCCCCTTTCAAGTAGCCCTATCTAGATACCCCCATGGGGTGTTCCCATCTTAACCCAAAATCATGTCGGTTCGGTCAATTAGTTTTCCTATTCAAACTTTTTTGTTGACCATGGCTTACTTTCGTGTATAAGTTTTCCTAGGCTAACAGTTTAGATCCGTAAGGAGCGCCGTGACCCGAACCATAGACATCCCCACGTTTCAGGCAGCGGTCGTGCGCAACTGCTCTCCCACGCTCGCGGGCATCAAGCCGGCATCGCTCTTTACCTATCCAGGCACCTACGCCCACGGGGACAGCTCGACCGCAACCGAAGCCATCGCAGAACGCCGAGCACGCCTGCTCAACGTTATCGCCCAGTGCAACCGCGAGCTTGACCCGCTCGGCATCCACCTGAGTGTTTTGGTCTGGCGGCCCTGCGGAGCGCTCGTGTACGTGTACCGAGCCAAAAGCCTCACCACCTATTTCGCAGATCCTCGCGCCCAAACAGCGCTCGCCTCGGAAGGCTACGACACGAGAGACCTTTCGACATGCCTTGTGCATTTGGCATCGCGCATCACGCTCGCAAGCAATAACGTCGCGGAATGCGCCTGCAGCCAGACTCGATACGCACTACCCCAGCAAGCTAGCTGCAGCAAAGACTGCACCTGCGAGTTTCCGCACGAAATAGGCTACTTCCTTGGATATCCCTACGACGACGTCCACGAGTTCATCGTCCAGCACGGCGAAAACTATAAGGTCTTTGGCGCATGGAAGGTATACACAAACGTTGAGCAGGCGCTCACGACCTTCGATTCCTATCGCGCATGCACGCAATACCTTACCTACATCTATCAACAGGGCTGCAGCTTGGCGCAACTTGCCCAGGCGACCCGATAGAACGTACAAACCGCGGCCGCACGCCGCACAACCGAAAGGACAACACATGAGCAAGATTGCAGTCGTCTACTGGAGCGGCACGGGCAACACCGAGGCCATGGCAAACTTTGTCGCCGAAGGCACCACGTCCGCGGGCGCCGAGCCCGAAGTCATCCCCTGCTCCGACTTCTCCGCAGACAAGGCCGCCGGCTATGACGCCATTGCCTTCGGCTGCCCCGCCATGGGCTCCGAGGAGCTCGAGTACGATGAGTTCCAGCCGATGTGGGACGAAGTCAAGGAAACCCTCGGCGACAAGAAGGTCGTCCTCTTTGGCTCTTATTCGTGGGCCGAAGGCGAATGGATGGAAAACTGGAAGGCGGACGCCGATGAGGCAGGTGTCAACGTCGTCGATTCCGTCATTTGCTACGACGCCCCCGACGATGAGGGCGAGGCGGCCTGCCGCGCCCTTGGAGCCGAGCTCGCCTAGTGGCAATGAGCTCCGCCCGTAACGCGCTCTGCACCAAAACACATTCGCGTCCCAACAAAAACGGGAGCCGGATCACATCCGGCTCCCGTTTTCTGCTATGTCAGTCATATAAAGCAGCTACGAAATATTGCCCAAGAACGCCTTGGTGCGCTCGCTCTTAGGATGGTCGAAGACCTCGCTCGGCGTGCCATCCTCCACGATAACGCCGCCGTCCATAAAGACGACGCGGTCGGCGACGTCGCGGGCGAAGCCCATCTCGTGCGTCACAACGATCATGGTCATGCCGTCACGTGCCAGATCGCGCATAACGCCAAGGACATCGCGGACAAGCTCGGGGTCGAGCGCCGACGTGGCCTCGTCAAAGAGCATCACGTGCGGGTTCATCGACAGGGCGCGGGCGATGGCCACGCGCTGCTGCTGGCCGCCCGAGAGCTGGCTCGGCATAAAGTCGATACGCTCGGCAAGGCCGACCTTGGTCAACTCCTCGACGGCAATCTTCTCGGCCTCTTCCTTACTGCGCTTGAGCACCTTTTGTTGCGCAAGCATGACGTTCTTTTTGACTGACAGGTGCGGGAACAGATTGAACTGCTGAAAGACCATGCCCAAGTGCGTACGCACTTTATTGAGGTCAACGCCCTTGGCGCACACATCCACGCCCTCGACTACAATCGAACCACTCGTGGGCTCCTCGAGACGGTTAATGCAACGAAGCATCGTCGATTTACCCGAGCCCGAGGGCCCCAGAACGACAACGACCTCACCCTTGTGCACATCCAGATCGATATCGCGCAGAACCACGTTATCGCCAAAAGCCTTTTGGAGGTTCTTGATGCTGACAACGACCTCGTTGGAATTCGTTTCACTCATGACAGGACCTCCTTACAGACCGGCGATATGATCGGCGGGCGTCGCGACAACCTGTCCGGCGCTCTTGGCGGAACGCTTCTTCTTGGTCTCGGCCGTACCCAGCAGCTTCGCCTCAAGACCGCTCACCAAGCGAGCAAGCGGCAGGGTAATGACCAGATAGAACAGGGCGGCAACCACATACGGCGTGATGGAGCCCGTCGTGGCCACGATGGTGCGGGCGTTCATGACGATCTCGACCACGCCAACGGCGGCGAGCAGCGACGTATCCTTGTAAAGCAGGATAAACTCGCTGGTCAGCGTAGGCAGGACATTGCGGAACGTCTGCGGAATCATAACGTAGAGCAGCGTCTGGAAGGCATTCATGCCCAGGGAGCGAGCAGCCTCGTTTTGGCCCTTGGGGATCGACTGAATACCGGCACGGAAGATCTCGCACAGGTACGCAGACGAGTTCATGGCCATGACGATAACGCCCAGCACATAGTCGTCCACTTTGACACCGGCCAGCGGCAAGCCAAAGAACGCAATGTAAATCTGCAAGAACGCCGGCGTGCCGCGGATGATATTCACATAGATGCCGGCAAGACAACGAAGGATGCGCGACTTGGAAATGCGCATGAGCGACAGCGCAAAGCCAAAGGGAATAGCCAACGGAAATGCCACGAGCACGATCGAGAGCGACATAAGGAAGCCCTTAAAGACGATCGGCAGGCTCTGGACCAAAATGACCGGGTTCAAGAACAGGCGGAGGAACATATTGGAGTTCCAAGCCTCGACCCACGGCTGCTCTTTAAGGTCGGCCAAGAAGTTATCAAAAGCCGTGACGCCTTTAATCTCCACCGAGGGAATCTTGGAGATCTTCTTGGTCGAGCCGTCAGCCAAGGTGTAGGTTCCGCTAAAGGCCTCGTCGCCGCCCTCGACGGGAAACGTCACGCCGTAAACCTCGACACGGAAAAAGCCGCCGGCAGGCGCCGTCTCGCCAAAGTCGATCTTGAGCGTCTGGCCATCAGCCGTGCACGTGGGTTTCATGGGCGTACGATCCATGAGGTCCTCGCCCGAGAGCATCGTCAATCGCGTGTCATCGGTGCCAAACGTCGTGCCGTCGACAAACGTCAGCGAAAGACCGCTCAGCTCCTCGTCGGCATCGGCCTGAACTTCCCAGGTAATACGCGTCTCGGTGCCGCCGACCACAGCGCTACCCGAACCGGTGTTGGGTCGGGCGGTAATCTTTGCGGTCTCAAGCGCCTGGGCGGTCGTGGGCGCATATGCCCCCGCGCACACCAGCGCGAGCGCCACGGCCATGACGCAGGCTAGCTTTTGGAGCAAGGCAGGAAGTGGAAAACGCTGCTCTGCGGCCCCTTTGTTCAGTCGAGACAAGGTGGCTCCTATCGTAGAAGTTGCCGGCAAAACGAGACGGAAGCA
>CAUAEH010000064.1 GCA_958427975.1 uncultured Collinsella sp.
CGCGCCCTTGAAGTTGAACGTCAGATTGTCCAAATGCGGCCCGCGCAGCGTCGACCGGTTACGGCGTTTGTAAAACGCCGTAACCTACTGAATGAGCATGGCGTCACCAAAGCTGAAGAAGCGGTAACGTTCTTCGATAGCGGCGGCGTAGGCATCCATGATCTGGTCGCGGGTAGCAAGTGCGCTCACGAGCATCATGAGCGTGGAGCGCGGCACGTGGAAGTTCGTGATCAGCGCGTCGACCACGTGATAGGTCGAGCCGGGCATGAGGTAGAGCTGCGTCGTCGCGTTCTCACGCACCACGATGTCACCGCGGCCGAGCGTGTCGGCCCCGTCCTTACGGCCCTCAAAATAGCGCGCCGTCACGGCCGGATCGGACACCGGCGCGTCCGCGTCAAACGCGCTCTCGAGCGAGCGCACCGCGGTGGTGCCGACGGCGATCACGCGGTGCCCCTCGGCCTTCGCCTTATGCACAGCGTCGACAACCTCCTGCGACACGTGGTAGCGCTCGGTGTGCATCACGTGCTGTGTAGGGTCGTCCTCCTCCACCAGACGGAAGGTATCGATACCCACCTCGAGCTCGACGGCGGCAAACTTCGCGCCCTTGGCCTCGATAGCGGCCATGAGCTCGGGAGTAAAGTGCAGACCCGCCGTAGGAGCGGCAGCCGAGTGCTCCTCCTTCATGGCGTAGACGGTCTGGTACTTCTCGGGATCGCCCTCGTAATCGGTAATGTAGGGCGGCAGCGGCACGTGGCCGGCAGCGTGGATGGCCTCGTCGAGCGTGCGCGGGTCGCCGGCGGCATTGCAACCGGCCGGCTCAAAGCGCACCAGACGGCCACCGCGGCTATCGGTAACAAAGTCGACGACCTCGGCCGTCAGCACCACGGGCGCGCCCTCGGGCGCATGGGCGCCGCCCGCACGATACTCAATCTGAGCACCGGGCTTCAGGCGCTTACCCGGCTTGACCAGGCACTCCCAGACATGGCCCAGCGGATCCACATCCTCGCGGCGCTTGAGCAGCAGTGTCTCGACCACGCCGCCCGAGCCCGCCTTGCGACCGATAAGACGGGCCGGCATCACGCGCGTCTTGTTGATGACGAGCACGTCGCCCGGCTCGATATAGTCGATGATGTCGCGGAAGATGCGGTGCTCGACGGTACCGCCGTGCTCCAGCGGCGTTCCCGCCTGAGAGCCCTTGCGATCCACCACCAGCAATCGGCAGGAATCGCGCGGCTCGGCAGGAGCCTGGGCAATCAGTTCCTCGGGAAGGTTGTAGTCAAAATCATCGGTACGCATAGACACGTCGGATACTCCTTATATAGCTAAAGTCCGCTCTACATCCTAGCAGGCTGACGTCCCAAATGAACTACTTTTTGGCGGCTTTACGCTCGTCGCGGATGCGGGCGCGGTCCATGGCCGCCTCGACGGCCGAGAATCGGCAGCCGCAGTAGTTCTGCCGATACATGCCCAGCTCGCGCGAACGGCGCGTAGCCTCGGGATAATACGGGCGAAAATCGCGAATCACCGGAGTGAGACCGCGGGCAGCAGCCAGACGCTCCAACACATCATTGCAGGTTTCGAACAACTGGTACGGCGAGACGGCGAGCGTCGTGCCCACAAACTCAAATCCGCGCTCCTGGGCCACACGGCATGCCTCAGCCAGACGCAGGGCATAGCATGCGCGACAGCGACGGGCTCGATCGGCGCCCAGCGGGGCCACGCCGGCCTCCCAGCGCTCCCGGTCCTCCCCCGCCTCGATAAGCTCGATGTCGCCATCGGCACACCACCGGCGCAGCTCATCCAAACGCCGCTGCCATTCATCGCGCGGTTGAATATTGGGGTTGGTCCAGCAAATCGTGGGCTCAAACCCCTCCTCGCGCAGCAGGCGAACCGGCTCAAGCGAGCACGGCGCGCAGCAAGCGTGCAACAACAACGGCTTCATCGACATCTCCTCACCCGAAAAAGCGCACGCCGAAGGACGTGTCCTCGCAGGCGACAATGCGGCGGTCGCGCAAAATGGTCCGCACGTAATACCAGTCGCCCACACAGCCCGACAAATGCAAGCCGGTCGCCAGGTAGCACAGCAGCGGATAGCCCGAGAACGCAAACCCCAGGGCAAACGCTGTCGTCACAACAACCGTCGGTGCCAGGCAAACTGCCACGTACCGCCGGCGCGAATACACAACGCCCTCGGCGCAGGCATAGATCATCGCCGTCTCGCGATTCGCCCCAAAGGTCACCTGCGCGCCCGCAGGCGCCAGCAGCTTAAAAAACACACCGTGCACCAGCTCGTGCACGGCAAATGAAGCCGCCGAAACCGCAGTCAAGCCGACCATCCAGCCCAAGACGGCCATCCAGCCGCCCGCGTCAGCCGCATCCAAGTCTGCAGGCCCGCCCAGCAGCATAAACACCGGCACCAGGCACACGGCAAACACCACAAGCACGGCCATCCCCCACACAAAGCAAGCGTGCAGAAAATCCTCGTCTTCAAACGCATGTATGTTGGAAATCTCATTCATAGCATCTTAGGATAGCGCCCCTGCCACGTACCCGTCCGCATGTGCGATAATGTCGAACGATATGCACGAATTGACCACCGCGCCGCCGAGCCCCACGCCCGACTGCGCTCTCACCATATGCGAAGGAGTCCCATGGCATCCAAATACTCCATGAACGACCGTCCCAGCTGGCCTCGCCGCGCCATCGTTACCGCCGGCGAGCCCTACGGCAACAAGGGCCTTCACTTTGGCCACGTCGGTGGCGTCTTTGTCCCGGCCGACTTCTTCGCCCGCTTCCTGCGCGACCGTCTGGGCCGCGAGAACGTCATCTTCACCTCGGGCACCGACTGCTATGGCTCGCCCATCATGGAGAGCTACCGCAAGCTCAAGGAGAACGAGGGCTACGACAAGTCCATCGCCGAGTATGTCGAGTCCAATCACTCCCGCCAGGCCGCGACCCTCAACAACTACAACATCAGCTGCGATATCTACGGCGGCTCGGGCCTTGAGCCGGCCGCGCAGATTCACAACGAGGTGACCGCCGAGATTATCAAGCGCCTGCACGAGCAGGGCACCATCTCCAAGCGCTCCACGCTGCAGTTCTACGATGCCAAGGCCGGCACGTTCCTCAACGGCCGTCAGGTAATCGGCCGCTGCCCCATCCAGGGCTGCAAGTCCGAGAAGGCCTATGCCGACGAGTGCGACCTGGGTCACCAGTTTGAGCCCGAGGAGCTCATCGCGCCCAAGAGCCAGCTCACCGGCGAGGTGCCCGAGCTGCGCCCGGTCGACAACCTCTACTTTGACCTGCCGGCCTACCTCGACTTTATGAAGACCTATACCGCCAAGCTCGCCCAGAACCCGCAGGTTCGCTCCGTGGTCTCCAAGACCATGGAGGAGTGGCTGCTGCCGGCCCAGCTCTACATCCAGAACAAGTTCCGCGAGGCCTTCGATGCCGTCGAGGATCAGCTTCCTGAGCACACCGTGCTGGAGCCCGAGGGCAACAAGAGCAGCTTTACCGTCACCTTCCCCAGCTGGAAGGAGCGCGACGATGCCCACGCGGTGCTCGCCAACGGCGGCGTGCGCTTCCGCAGCGGCAAGGCACTCGTGCCCTTCCGCATCACCGGCAACATCGACTGGGGCGTTCCGGTGCCCGAGGTCGACGGCGTCTCCGACGTCACCTGCTGGTGCTGGCCCGAGAGCCTGTGGGCGCCCATCAGCTATACGCGTACCGTGCTCGCGCGCGATGCCAAGGCCGCCGGCGTGACCGAGGGCGTCGCCGCCCAGGATGCCGCCCTCATGGGCGAGCCCGCTGCCGACTCCACGCAGGTGCCCGCACCCACCTACCAGCACAGCTCGCTCGACTGGCGCGACTGGTGGTGCTCTGACGACGCTCAGATTTACCAGTTTATCGGTCAGGACAACATCTATTTCTACTGCATTGCGCAGACCGCCATGTGGGAGGCCCTGGGCTGGGACCTCACGCAGAGCACCGTCAGCGCCTGCTACCACCTGCTCTACATGGGCAAAAAGGCCAGCTCGTCCTCGCAGACGCCTCCCCCGCCGGCAGACGACCTGCTCAACCACTACACCTGCGAGCAGATGCGCGCGCATTGGCTGTCGCTCGGCCTGTCCGAAAAGCCGGTGAGCTTTAGCCCCAAGACATATGACACACGTGTGACCGGCAAGGACAAGGACGGCAACGAGGTGCGCGCCTGCGACGACAAGCGCGTTATCGACCCGGCCCTTAAGGAGAGCGCGCTGCTGACCGGCGTGTTCAACCGCCTGGCCCGCAGCTGCTTCTACGGCGTCGCCGTCAAGGAGGGCGACGAGAGCCCCTACCGCAACGGCTGCATCCCCGCCGGTGCCGCTTCTGCCACCGTGGTCGAAGCCGCCCAACAGGCAGCCCTCGCCTTTGAGCAGGCCATGTACAAGTTCGAGACGCACCGCGCGCTTGCCGTGTGCGACGACTACCTGCGCGCCGCCAACAAGCGCTGGAGCGACGCCTCCAAGGCCGCCAACAAGCTCGAGGGTAATGAGGCAAACGCCGCGATGACGCAGGCCCTCGTCGACGCCTTTACCGAGCTGCGCGTGGCGACCGTCCTGATGCACGGTATTGTGCCGGCCGGCTGCGAGCTCATCTGCGAGTACTTCGACGTCGATCCGGTCGCCTTCTTTAGCTGGGATAACATCTTTGCCTCCACGGACGAGTTTGTGGAGAGCCTGGGCGAGAAGCCCGGCGAGCACCGCGTGAAGCCGCTGCCCCCGCGCTTCGACTTCTTTAGCAAGCACGAGAGCCAGTACTAAAAACAACACTCGACATGTAATGGAATGGGAAGGAAAGACGGATGTCCAAGCCGCGTCGTCGTAAGCAGAAAAAGCAGGTCAAGGCCGAGCTCAAGCTCAGGCAGTTTGCTGCTACCGAGCTTTCCGACCAGCTTGCCGCCCTTCCCTGCGCCGCCGACCTGCCGCGCTTTATGGTCGACACGGTCGCCGGCGCCTATGCGCCCGCCGATGCTCACCTCATGATCGAGGGCTTCGGTGCCGCAGCCGCACGCCCGGTCACGCTGCGCGCCAACACGCTCAAGGCGACCGCCGAGGACATCGCTGCGGCGCTCGATGCAGCCGGCATCGCCCACAACCCCGTCGCCTGGTACCCAGACGCCTTTATCCTGCCCGAGGCCCAGGTTTCCGATCTGTGGGACCTCGACATCTACCGCGACGGCAAGATCTACCTGCAGAGCCTGTCATCCATGATGCCGCCGTTGGTCCTGGGCGCCCAGGCAGGCGAGGACATCCTGGACATGTGCGCAGCCCCTGGCGGCAAGACGACGCAGATCGCCGCCCTCACGCAGGGACAGGCACACCTCACCGCCTGTGAGATGAACATCCCCCGCGCCGAGAAGCTCGAATCAAACCTCCATCGCCAGGGTGCCAAAAACGTGCCCGTCATGCGCATCGACGCACGCGAGCTCGACGAGTTCTTCCGCTTCGACCGCATCCTGCTCGACGCCCCCTGCACCGGCACGGGCACCGTCATCAGCGGCAACGAGAAAAGCCTGCGCGGCCTGACCGAGCAGTTGCTGAGCAAGTGCGCCCGCTCGCAGCGCGCGCTTCTGGACCGCGCCATGGGTGCCCTCAAGCCGGGCGGCACGCTCGTCTATTCCACTTGTTCGATCATGCCGCAGGAAAACGAGGACGCCCTGCAAGAGGCCCTCGACAAGCACATGGACTGCGAGCTTATCCCCCTCGACGGCACGCCGAGCGAAAGCGAAGCGCACCGTGCCCAGGAAGCTGGCGAAGAGCCACGCGTCGAGAGCAACGCCCTCACCGAGGCCATCGCTGCCGGCCATGTGTCGGCCGTCGCCAACGGTATGCCCGGCACGCTGACCATTCCGCCTAGCCGCGACTTTGAGGGCTTCTACATTGCCCTGATCCGAAAACGCAGCTAGCGCACGGATCCAAAACTCAACAAGCTATCTCTGTGCGCGTTTGCCCTGCTGGTCGCGATGCTGTTTAAGCATCGCGCGCTCCTTGCGTTCGGCCCTTTTGCCCTTAATGGCCGTGACCACAAAGTAGATGACCGCGGCGGCAACGATTGCGCCCACACACAGGCCAATCGAGCCCAACATTGCCGAAAATTCCATACCGCGTCACCTCTCTTGTAAACGGGACTTTCAAGATAGCACCTCGATCCCCGCCACCACAGCTCCTTCACGTTCACCGGCCCTTCGGTCTAACGGATGGCGCGGCGGGGAAAAATCAACTCGTCAAACGATTTAGCATTCGCAATTCCGGCTGCATAGCGCCGGCCGTTATCACATAGAATCGAGCCTCCATGGATACCCTCAACGATCTAAATGAGCGCGTCGACGCCTTCGTCGGCACCAGCTCCTTCGACACGCCTGCGGCGGCAAACGACCAAGCTCCCATCGATGTGCCCGCCGAGGTGCACAAGGACATCGTCGCCTCGGTCGATTTTTCCGAGGTCGAGCTTGCAGACGAGTTCACCGAGCCCCAAGTAGCCGTCACGCCCAACGGCCTGCTCCCTATGGAGCCCCTGCCCATCGACGGACGCCTGCGCAAGGCTGCCCTTCGCATGCCCGACGAGATCGAGGAGGCCAGCGGCTTCACGCTCTTTGGCCGACGCATCAAGTCGCTCATTTACACCACCGATGTCGCGGTTATCCGCAACTCCAACGCCGACGCCGTCTTTGCGGTCTACCCTTTCACGCCGCAGCCCGCCATTACGCAAGCGCTGCTGACCGTCGCCGAGTGCCCGGTCTTTGTAGGCGTGGGTGGCGGAACTACGACCGGTAAGCGCTCCGTGCAGATGGCAGCCGTCTCCGAGATGCAGGGCGCGACGGGCTGCGTGGTCAACTCCCCCGCCACTGCCGAGATGGTCGAGCACATCACCAACATCGCCGACATCCCCGTCATCGCCACGGTCGTTCGCTGCGACGACGATGCCCACGCCAAGGTGCGCGCTGGAGCCAAGATTCTCAACATCGCCGCCGGCAAGAACACGCCCCAGGTCCTACGCGAGCTGCGCGAGCACTATCCCAACCTGCCGCTTATCGCGCCGGGCGGCAAGACGCCCGAGAACATTCGCGAGACCATCGCCGCCGGCGCCAACGCCATCATCTGGACACCGCCTTCGGCCCAGCAGCTACAGACCGACATGATGCAGCGTTATCGCAAGATGAAGGAAGACGCCACACCTGTCATCTCGCGCGACGACGTGCCCATTATCGACCAGGTCGCCGCCGCCGAGGTCAGCCAAGTCGAGAACATGAATCCCGATGTGCCGATTCCCGACGAAGTCATCGAGCGCGTCGCTTCGATCCACGAGCGCGTCGAGGAGCATCGCGCCAACCGCGGCCTCAAGCCGTCACTGCACGGCTTTTTCTTCCGCGGAAAGAAACGCTAGCAAAACATCTTGGCCCGCCCCACAATGAACTGCGTCCCAAATCTTGGACGCCCTAAATAGCGACTAGGCCGCGAGGGCCT
>CAUAEH010000065.1 GCA_958427975.1 uncultured Collinsella sp.
ATCTTGAGGAAGTCCACCAAGTCGTTCTCGGTAAGCGTGGGCGTCCAGCCAAAGTAGCCGGCATGGATCTGCATGAGCTTTTCGATGAGCACCAGCAGCTCCTCGTAGGTGAGCGGTTGCAGGCGGATGATGGGCGCGAGCATGTCTTTGAGATCATCGCGCGCAAAACGGCCTTGAGCGAGACGGCTGCGCAGGGCCTCGTAGGAGAACACGCCGCGGCGGCGGTCTTCGATGGAGGTTGGCGTGCCGCCCATGATCATGCCCAGGTACTGTGCTTTACCCTGGAGCGTGTCGTTGTACATGGTCAGGATCTTCTCGTAGTTGTATTGGCGCGTGATGGCGTTGGGAATCTTGTACAGATTCACAAGTTCGTCGATGAGCACCAGCATGCCCTTGTAGCCGCTGCAGACCAAAAAACGTGCGATGAGCTTGACGTAGTCGTACCAGTCATCGTCGCTGATGATGGTCGAGGAGCCTAGCTCGGCGCGCGCCTCACTCTTGGTGCGGTATTCGCCGCGAATCCATTTGGTCACCCGGCTCATAGCCTCTTCATCGCCCTCGGATACGGCCGTGCGATAACGGCGGAGCATGCGGACAAAGTCAAAGCCGTGGACCATCTCTTCGAGCGGGGCCAGCTGGGCATTGACGGCAGACTCATCGACGTCGGCACACGAGGCGACCCAGCGATCCAGAATAAGGTTGAGCGCACCGCCCTCAGGGCGCGTCTTGGTCGATATGTTGCGGATGAGCTCGCGATAGGTAGCGAGGCCCTGGCCCTGGCCTCCCTGTAGGCGGCGCTCAGGGGAAAGGTCGGCATCGGCGACCACAAAGCCCTCGCCCATGGCATGCGTTCGGATGGTCTGGAGCAAAAAGCTCTTGCCGGCGCCGTAGCGACCGACTAGGAAACGGAAGCTTGCGCCGCCATCGGCGATGAGGCTCAGGTCGGTGAGCAGAGCGCGGATCTCGACCTCTCGCCCCACGGTGATATAGGGAAGGCCAATGCGCGGGACAACGCCGCCCTTGAGCGAGTTGAGAATGACGGCGGCGACGCGTTTGGGCACGCGGGGTGCTGCGGATGCGGTATCACTCATGGTCTAAGTATCCTCTCACGTCTGCTTCGTAGTCCTCAATAATTTGCGGTCCTGCTGGGCCAAATTCAATAACGGTGTCGCCCACCAGGTCAAAGAGCGCTTCGTTGATGCTATCGACGAGCATGTCCTCACTCTTGCCCGACTGTGCCACCGCCGATGCCGTCTGTGCTGCGTTGTGCTCGAGCAGTGCGCTGAGATAGGCGTTTACGGCAGGCGCGAGTTCGTTCGTGGCGTCAGCGGGCGCTGCCGCTGCGAACGCGGGCGTCGGCGCGAGAAGCGGTGCCACGACACCAAACTGTTCGGTGGATATGGTCGGCTCGTCGGCCTCGTCCTGCCGAATGGGTGCCGCGACCGGTTCGACAATCGCGTCGGCTACGGGCTCGGCTTCCGGTTGCCCTGAGCCCGCTGCCTCGGCTTCCACAGGTGCGCCGTCCTCGCGCTCTTCATTGATCAAAAGCGCTTCGCGCGTTTGCGCAGCGGCGCTCCGAATGTGCCCCAGCTGACTCAGATCGATATCGATCTTGACGGGCTGGTGTGCGGCGTCCCACGAAAGCCATGCCACAATCTCGTCATCGATAATCTTGGCCAGATATTTGGGGACCTTTTCTTCTTTAAGGGGATGGGCGGGGTCCAGCGCCAGGCGCAGGCGTTGGTCGCAGGCGCGCATCATTTCACCGAGCTTGCTGCTCTTTTGCCTACTACCATGGATACGCATGCATTCCCAAAAGCCGTTTTGGCAACGGTAGATATGGATAGGATCCAGGCGGTATTCGCAGTCCTCGTGGCGTTCGGGCGCAAAGAATACGGCCGAGGCAAACATGGTGTAGGGCATGGCCGTCTCCTCCCCAAATAAACTCGCCACGATGCCGGTCTTTCGGTGCGTGTCATAGTAGCGCGCCATGCGGACATACACGGCGCATGCCACGTGGCGCAGATCGCGGTGGTGGCTGCGGTCGAGCCGCGAGTTACTTAGGTCGTACGTGGAGAGGGCGTTGATGGCGGCCATGAGTCGCTCCTCGCGCACCTCATCGGGCGGAAGGGGGAGCGTGGGCTCGGAGGTTTTGCGACGCTTAGGGGTCTGGCCGGGCGGTGCCGGTGCTGGTATAAGGTCTCGTGCCGCGCGCCGCAGCTCGATAAGGGCGTTATCGAACATGACGGTTTTAGAGTCGCGAAGCAGCTTGGGGTCGAGCTCGTGGAACACGGCGTAGTCCTGCAGCCACACGCGTGCGAACCGGTCGATGCCGGGTTCAAAGGCGCGATAGGCATCCCAAAATGCCTTAATCTTGCTAAAGCCATCGAGCGGATTATCTACGCCAATGCCGCAAATCAGCTCATAGAGATACAGAAAGGCAAAGGACGTAGACGTTTCCTCGACGGTTCCGCGGCGCACTTGGGCACGCCAGGTAAAGTAGCCGCGCAACTGTCGATCGCTCATGGCATTGTAGGTGGGAAAGTACGACTTAAAGGTGCCGTTGTAGGGGCAATCGTCCTCGAAGTCGGCCATCAGCAGGCCTTGGCGGTAAAAGAGCTCCGCCTCCGATAGCCAACGCCCCGCGCCGCCTTTGGGATCATCTTGCCAGCGCGATATCTCGCGCATCTTGCGGTACTGGTCGGGGAGGAAGTTCTGCATCTGACGACCGGTCTTGAGAATCGGCTCGTCAGCATAGATTTCGTTTGAGAAGCGGGCGGACTGGTGGGTCCGGGCCTCGGTCATAATGCGCTCGATGAGCATCTTGACGTCCTGGTCGGCCACCGCCCTCTCCTCTCCCTATATGGTGTCGGTGACCTCATATCATAGCACAGCATCAAACAGGTGTTCGAGATATCACTATGCAGATAGTTTAGAACAGGAGGGCGTAGATGACCGCCACGACGACGGAGGGGAGCATGTTGGCCGTGCGGAAGGTCTGAGGTCGAATAAGGTTAACGCCAACACAGAAGATGAGCATGGAGCCCACAAGCGAAAGGCTGTCGAGGGCGGCGGTGGTCATGATGGGGGAGAGCGCGCCGGCAAACAGCGTAATCGTTCCCTGGAACACGGCGACGGGCAGGGCGGAGAAGATGCAGCCACGGCCGAGCGAAGCCGTCATGGTGCAGACGATGATGCAGTCCAGTGCGCCCTTTAGAGCGAGCGTGTGCCAATCGCCGAGCAGACCGTCCTGAATCGAGCCCACGATGGCCATGGCGCCGATACATACCGTGAGCGATGCCGAGACAAAGGCGTTAGTGAACTCGCTGTCACCCTCGCTGCCGGTTTTTCGCTTGAGCCATTCACCGAGGTTCTCGATTGCCGCCTCCAGATTGACGGCTTCGCCGATGAGCGAGCCCAGGGCAAATGAGACGATAAGCATGGTGGTGCCGGTGGTCGCCAACGTCTCTCCATCGATAACGAGCATCTTTTGCATGGTGCCGCCCAGGCCGATAAACAGAACGCACAGCCCCGACGCCTTCATGAGCGTGTCTTGGATGCGGGGCGTAATGAAGCGCCCACCCATGAGGCCCAGCAGACCGCCCGCGATCAAAAGCGCGACGTTGATAATCGTTCCTAAACCCGGCATGAACCCTCCTGTAATTGATGCCAACGCGGCAATCGTAACAGAACGGGGAGGGGAGCGCTCAGTATCCGAGCCAAGCGGCGGTTAGCGGTCTAGGATAGGACGGGGCTAAAGTCGAAGCGCAGCGTCATGAGGTGCTGTGGGGACTCGATGGCCGCGGCAATGATGTCGGCATCTCGTGCGCGATCGAACCCTTCAAGTTCCATTTGATAGGGGAAGTCTTCTTGGATACCGATGCGACGAGGAACCAAAAGCTTGGTTCCATCGAATTCTTCGGTTCGCGTTCCGTCTGTTGCAACGGAATAAAGGTGCAACTTGGCGGTCGTTGTGGCATCAAGTGCCGAGATAGCTTGGATGTCGTTCGATGCACTCCTTGCTCCCACTGCTGTAAGTGCCGTAGGCGCGACGACTTCACCCGAAGGCAAAAAGACGAGCTCGACGGTATTGGGGAATGCGATGAGGATATTTTTGCGGCGGGGCGCATTGGCAGCGACTGGCTCAATGCTTGCGGCATCGACGGTTTCCGTGTGGTCGAGCGCGACCATCATGCAACAGTTGCCTTCGTCGACATCTGGGGGAGCGGCAAAGTCCAGGCCGTCTTTCGGTTGGGGATTGCCTGGTTCGGTGGCGGTGCCGCCTGGCTTCTCGAGAGGGGCCGCAGCGTTGTCTTCTGACGATGCATCGTCTGTATCGTCAACATGTGCCGGTGCGTCTGCGATCTCGTCTTTGGGGGATTTGTCATTATCGCTCGATATAGGAGCAGCAATCCCGACGGACCCTACTCCGTGCCATGTCATTTGGAGCAGCGCCGGATCGGCGAGAATGCGATGCACGCCCGGCTCCTGGGTGTCGATATTGATGGGGGCGGGTTCTGATCCGCGCATGAGGTTAAGCGAGCCCTTCTGTCTGGTGCTTTGAGCTTCTTGGTCATCCGGGTCGCCAGCGTAGAACAGCAAAGGCGCATCTCCCGTTGCGATGGCTTCGGTGTTCGCCTTGGTCAGTCGCAGCGATGCCGTAAAGGAGATGATGGGCTGCGCGCCATCGACATTCGAGGGAACGCAGCCCAGGCATACACCCCCTCCTTCTTCTTCATAGGCTGCGCTGTCGAAGACGACCTTCGCCCCGTTCGCCGAGTCATCGACCGAGTCAATATCGATGCGCAGCTCTAGGTCGCATGGGTCGCCATCGGCGTCGACTGCAGCCGATTTCCATGTGCAGATGGCATAACCTGTCTGGGGGCCGTTCTCCTTGTCCGGTCGCTTGATATCCACGACTATCGAGTCGACCGTATTGCGGTGAAGGCATCCCGAGGTTCGGACCGTGGCGCGTGCGAGCGAAAAACGTTGGCAGGCGACGATACCCGACGAATTCGCCACGGGGTTCAGAGCTTGCGGTAAGGAGTTTGCCGTGGCGGGCGTCGCCCAAGCGGCGAGAGGCGTACCGCTTACCAGTGCGCTGCAGAGCGCGGCGACGGGCAAAAGGTTTTTGGGTGCCATGGTTCTCCTATCTAATTCGCGTACTCCGGTCGTGCTTGGCTATTGGTTGCGTTTGATGTGCAGGCCAAGGCACGTCAGTCCTGCTCCCACCGTGGCGGCGCCTGTCGCAATGAGCTGCCGGGTGTCGCTCGTCTGAGCGAGCGGCTCGTGACGGCCGCCGCGATTAAGGCCCGAAAGGTCGACGGTCACTTCTGTGGCCGCCTGCGCTTGCTCTTGTTGAGCAAAGGCCATGGCAGGCGCCGACGCCAAGATGCCGACGATGGCGGCCAGTGCGATCGCCTTAGGACGTGGCGTGCGCACCGGGCTCGACCGTCCAGGTGATGCTTGCCACTTGATCTCCCGTACCGCCGGCGTGGTAGATGTCACGCGTGACGCGGGCGACGTGGCCGCTCACATTGAGCTTGATTTTGTCCGTTCCGTCGGCAATGCCCTTGTACTTCATGTCGAAGCTTACGTCTTTGGAAAGATCGAGGCCCGTAGTTTGAGTCGCCGAGCTGGCGTCCTTTTCTGCCTTATCGGGGCCAACCTTAAAATCGATGGAGTTCTGGGCCGAGCCCGTCTTTGCGTCTGCAACGATTGTCCAGTCGTTCTTGGCCGTGACCTTCATGTTAGTGACGTGGATACCATATGCCGAGAGGTTGTCGATGGTAATCGTCTTGTCGGAGGGTCCTACAAGCGTTCCGTCGGCTTGGGCGGCAAAGGGGATGACCGTTGGCGCCTTAAACGAAACATTGCTAATGTCGGCCTTCACCGTCACATCGGTGGTTCCAACGCGCACCTCTGCCATGGCCGCCGTTGGCGCGGCGCCCATCGCAAGTGCGAGCGTAAGCCCTGCGCCCACGGCGAGTGCCCTGGCTCCGCTCAAGTTCATGGGTGTGTTCATAATCGATCCTTTCTGCTCGTCACGGACTGTTTCCGTGATGGTTGGACGAATGGGGGCAGGGTGCTGCCCCTGCGAGCGCGTCGGCCACTAGCCTTCTGCCTGGGCCACCCGCACTTTGACGCGCGTCGGATTGCCGTGGGTGTCGTAGGTCTTGGCATCGAGTGCCTGAATCTCGATATATGCCTCGCCTTCTTGGATATCGCCGGCGGGGCAGGTCTCAACCGTCTTGCCGGCTTCGACCACACCGGACTCATAGATGGTCTCGTCGTTTTGTATCACGCGGAAGCGCTGGGGAAACTTGTTGTCTTGGACGTTTTGCACGTTGACGCGCAACTTGCCGCCTTCCTGCAACTGTGCGACCGGCGCGACCGAGATCGTCATCATGTTGTCGCGGACGATGGCGTCGAGCTCATTCTGGATTTCTTGGCGCGATTTACTCCCTGCCGTCGTGACCGAAGCGCCCGCTTCGGGCACGGGCTGCGACTGCCAGGCATATAGCCCTACGGCGATGAGGGCGCAGACGATAGCCAGACAGACAACGACGAGTTTCTTGCGACACCCCAGTCCTGCAAGGCGGGGCGGCTTCTTCGCACTCATGCGGCGTCCTTGGTGGTGTAGACGCGTGCGAACGTGGACGGGTCCGCTCCAAAGAGCATGTGAAGCATCAGGCGGCGCGAGTAGATGAGCTCGTCGAAGTTGTGAGGGAGCTCGATGTTGTGGATACGCGCGATGTGGTGGGCGAGCGCCGAGAACGACTCGGGGTCGCAGATAACATCGGTGGTGACGTGGTAGACCGCCGTATCGGGGAACGCCTCTTCGTCGAAAGACAGGAGATAGGGATCGTCGTCGACCTCGATGGCGACGCCGTACTGGGGCCAGTAATATGCCATGGGAACCTCCCTGCTTCTGGGGCCAAAACTTCCATTGGTTTTGGCTGTCGATGCCGACCGTATCAGTCACTACTTGACCAATTTCTGACCAAATGCTTGACGGATTGACATCTCCGCAGGTAAAAGATGGTAAAAATTACTTCAACTTTTTTCGAGCAACAATTGCGTGGTCGCTGGCGGTAAAGCGACATGTGTCAAAAGCATCGTCTGCCGAGGAAACCTTGCCGCTCGCCGAATTGCACGAACGAAAAAATCGCCAATTATGGAGACGGTCTCGAACACGTCGACAAAACGATGCGGTAACATCTCCCTGCAAACACTGTAGTTAGCTAAAGGGGGAGTTC
>CAUAEH010000066.1 GCA_958427975.1 uncultured Collinsella sp.
AGCACAGGCCGCCCACGACGCGCTGAGCGCCCCAGCCCAGCGTGCTGTCGCTCAAGAACACGGTAAAGAACAGGCCGCCGAAGGCGATAAACGCGCCGGCGAACATTGCCAACAGAAAGGCCTTAGCGACCGGCAGGTTAGCCTTGGTCACGCCGGCGGCCTCGGTCTTGGCCTCGATCGCGGCGGGCGCCAGGCAATCGGGAGAGGGGTACTCCACCTTGGAATCTGCCATGTCAATCACTTCTTTCCTAATCAGCAGGAACAAGCGCTCCTATTGCTCTTGCCCCAAGCGGACAAAGTGGGAAAAGTCGTTGGCGGCCACGGCGTCGTACACGGCGTCGACGGCCTCAAAGACTTCCGGGGACATGGGGTTGTAGAACTCCGTGTCGCCCGGCTGAATCCCGACGAAGACGATATCATCACACGATTGCTCAATCTCTTCGATCAGAATCGACAAAGGAAGCGAATGCGTGGTGAACATCGATTTGCGCGCGACGTCGGTCTTATCGAGCAAGCGGATGGCGCCGACGGGCAGCGCCATGTCGGCGGCATCGACCAAAACCAAACGCGGCGGACGCTCGCGCTTGACCTCGATGATGTCATCCTCGGGCGTCTGACCGCCGTCGATGGTGTACCAACCGGCGATAGGCGTGTCCTCCATCTTTTTGGAGAGCACGGGGCCGGCGGCATCGTCGGCACGCAGCACGCTTCCCGCCGTGAGCACGATGCCCGCAAACGGGGCGCCGTTCACACATCCATCCACAACGCGACCCATTACTGCAACCTTCCCGTCAGATACACGCCCGACACATCGCGCACGCGCTCAACCAGATCGCGGAACTTCATCAGAAACGCGACCTGCTGGGCATGCAGGCCAAAGTCGTCGTCGAACACCGAGATGCCGGCCTTGGCAGAACCGCGAAAACCGCGCTCGTCGAGCAGCGCATCGCAGGCCTCGAGCAGCGACGGCACCGCCGCCTTGTCGAGCTGGCACTCGCCAAAGGAGCGGATGCACTCGAACTTGGTCTTGGCCTCCCCCTCCGGCAGCGCGTCGACGAGCGAATAGAAGACATCCACCGGCACCGACAGGCGCGGCTCAAAGCAGTCGAGCACGCCGGTATGGTGGCCCACGGCGAGCGTGTAGTACAGCACGTCGCAGGCCTCCTGGGGAACGTCTTCCTCGGTCTCCACAAACTTACGCGTGAGCTCATAGAAGACCACCTGGTCGGGCGCATGGCCCAGGCAGGGGTCGGCGACGCCCTCGGCGGCCTCGTCGCTTGCGCGCGAGGCATCGCCAAAGGAGCCGCCGAGCATACCGGGGCCCGCAAAGTAACCAGAGCGGTCCGTGAGCTCCATCTAGTGACCTCCGGCCAGCACCAGATCCTGCAGCGCCGAGTAGACCTCAACGCGGCGCGGATCGTCCTGCTTATCGATGAGCAGCGCCATGGCACCGCGGATATCGCCCTTGGGCGCGCCCTCGAGCGTATCCATAAACTCGTTGGCCAAGTCGCGGCCGTAACGGTAGCCGCTCATGGCGCGAGCTTCGCGCTCAATGGCAACGCGCAGCTTGTACGGCACGCCGGGGTGCAGGATATCGGCCTGCTCGCCGGCGGCCTCCACCGTGGTCTCGGCATGGAGTTTTTGGTCCAGCAGACCGAGCGCCATGGCAAAGCCGTAGACGGTCTGCGCAGGGCTGGGCGGGCAGCCGGGAATGTAGACGTCGACCGGCAGGATCTTATCCGTGCCGCCCCAGACGCAGTAGTTGTCGTAGAAGATGCCACCGGTGCAGCCGCACGCGCCATAGGACACCACGATCTTGGGATCGGGTGCGGCCTCAAAGGCGCGCAGGGCCGGCATACGCATGGCACGCGTCACGGCGCCGGTGTACAGCAGCACATCGGCGTGACGGGGCGAAGGCACGACCTTGATGCCAAAGCGCTCGACGTCAAAGACGGGCGTGATGGAACCGAAGATCTCAATCTCGCAGCCGTTGCAGCCGCCGCAGTCAACGCGGTAGACGTACACCGAGCGCTTGATCTTCTTAAGAAGGGTCGCCTTGGCCTTCTCGATGCTCTCGTCGAGCTCGATCTTGGTCGGGCGGTACTGAAGCCGCTCGGGCAAAAGCGTGGGTTCGGCCATGGTTACTCCTCCTTCGTATCAAAATCCATGATGATGCCCTCGACCGGCGCAGGTCCGGCGGGAATCTCGGGCGCATCGGGGTTGAGCTCGCGGTCGATATACTCCGGGTTCACGCCGTGGCCGCCCAGATACTCCATGCCGGGGCCCTGGGGCTCACCGGACGCAAGCGTCTCGTTGGCAGCCATGCCGTGCGCGTTGCCGGTCTTTACGGCCGAGGCGGCGCGCAGGGCGTCGAGCTCGCGCTTGCACTCCTGGCACATACCGACGGTACGTGCAGCCTGCTCGGCCTCCATGCCGCCGGCCTTTTGCAGCAGGCGCTTGGCGTAGTCGATCTCCTTATGCGGGGCAAACGGCTTGCCGCAACGCGAGCAGTGCTCGAGCGTGTAGACACTCTTGCTGGTGAGGTCGTCCTTGCTCATGACGGCCAGCTCAAACTCCTCGGTGAGCTTGATGGCCTCCATGGGGCAGGCTTCCTCGCAGCGGCCGCAGAAGATGCAGCGACCATAGTCGATCGACCAGGTGATGGTATCGGCCGCAAGGTCGGTGTCCATGCGAATGGCATCGGCCGGGCACGCCACGCCGCAGGCACCGCAGGCGATGCAGAGCTCGGCATTGTGCTCGGGCTTGCCGCGCATGTCCTTGTTGGTGGGAAACGGCGCAAACGGGTACTTGACCGTCGCGTCGCCGGCCTTGGCGTTAACCTTCCAAAGCTTCAGCATATTAGAGTGCCTCCTCATCGAGCGGAGCGGCCATGGTGCCCTCGCCCGCAAGCGGCGACTTGTCGCGCCAGACGTTCTCGAACTGCTCCTTGTCGAGCACGTGGTCGCGCTTGGCGGCGACATCGGTCACCGTCACGCGGTCGGTGCAGGAATAGCACGGGTCGAGCGAGCCAACGATCAGCGCCGCATCGCCCACGGTGTTGCCGCGGAACATGTAGCGCAGGACCGGCCAGTTACTGTACGTGGCGGCCTTGGCGCGCCAGCGGTAGCACTTCTGGTTATTGCCGAGCATGGCCCAGTGCACGTCCTCGCCGCGCGGCGCCTCGGTGGCACCGATGGCGTACTTGTGCGGGGTGTACTCCCAATCCGTGGTGAGGATGGGGCCCGACGGGCAGTTCTCGAGCATGGTCTCGATCATATCGATCGAATCGTAGACCTCCTGGATGCGAACGGCGGTACGGCCGAAGGCATCGCAGGTGTCGGCCGTGGCAGCATGCATCTTCTGGACATCCGGATCGGCGTAGCCGTCGAAGGGATGGTCAAAGCGCACGTCGCGGGCATAGCCCGAGCCACGCATGAGCGGGCCGACCGGCGAGAAGTCGCGAGCGATCTTGCGGTCCAAGATGCCGATGCCACTCGTACGCTCAATAAAGTTGGGCGTGGAGAGCAGCATGTCGACGAGTTCCTGAACCTCGGAGCGCAGCTGGTGGATGGTCGTGAGCGTGGAGAGCTTCTGCTCGGCCAAAATGTCGCGACGCACGCCGCCGATCACGTTGAGGCCGTAGGTCTTGCGGTGACCGGAGAGCTTCTCGGCCAGGTCCATGGACTTCTCGCGGACGCGGAAGAACTGCTGGAAGCCGGAGTCGAAGCCCGTGTAGTGCGACGCCAGGCCAATGTTGAGCAGATGCGAGTGCAGACGCTCGACCTCGAGCATGATGGCACGGATGTACTGGGCGCGCGGCGGGACATGAATGCCCTGGGCGCGCTCGACGGCCTCGGCATAGGCCACCGAGTGGGCGCAGCCGCAGATGCCGCAGATGCGGTCGGCGAGGAACGTCACAGCGTCATAGTTCAGGCGCGTCTCGGCGACCTTCTCCATGCCGCGGTGCACATAGAACAGACGGTAGTCGGCGTCGACGATCGTCTCGCCCTCGACGAACAGGCGGAAGTGGCCGGGCTCGTCGGAGGTAATGTGCAGCGGGCCCATGGGGACGAGCGTGGTCTCCTTGCCCTTGGTGTCGGCCAAGAACTCGTAGTTTTCCATGTCGCTCGCGGGAGCGGGACGGAAGCGGTAGTCCATGGAGTCCTTGCGCAGCGGGTACAGGCCGCTGGGCCAGTCATCGGGCAGCACCAGGCGGCGACGATCGGGCAGACCCTCGGGGATCAGGCCGAACATATCGCGCAGCTCGCGCTCGCCCCACACGCAGGCGGGGACGAACGGCGTCACGGACGGGAACGTCATCTTGGCGGGATCGACCTCGGTGCGGACGGTCACCCAGCCGGGATCCTCCCCCTCCATGGAGATGACGTAGTACACGGCGTAACGGCCGCACAGGCTGCGCTCATCGTTGCCGATGATCACGGGAATCCAGCCGTAGCGCTCGTAGTACAGGTAGTGGACGGCCTCGGGCAGCTTGTCCTGCTTGACGGTAATCGTCAGCTGGTCCTCGCACTGCCACTCGACCTTCTCGATAGCGCCCGGCACTGCGGCGCGCAGGGCCTCGACGTGGCTTTCGCAACGACGAGCGTAGTCCTTCTTTTCAGGTTCTGCCATGGTGCTAATTCACCTCGCTTGTCTTGGTCTGGGAACTGAACACCATGCGGTAGAGAGGAGCCTCGTGGAGCTCTTCGACGCTCTGGTTCAAAACGACGGACGTTGCATCCTCGACGCCGCTCGTGATGGCGACCGGGGTGGCGATACCGAACCACATGACCACGATCGCGAGGGCGATCTCGGGGATGATCATGAGGGCGGGCACCTCGTGGCGCTTCATGCCCTCGGGCGCCTTGCCGAAGATGGACTTGAGCGCGATGCCGGTAAGGGCAAAGTACACGCCGGTGAGGCCAATGGCCACGAGCACGACCACCCAGATGGGACCGGACTGGACGCCGGCCACGAAGGTGAGGAACTCGGAGATGAACAGGGCGAACGGCGGGAAGGCGGCGAGCGCGAGCAGGGCGATGATGGTGAGCGCTGCCGTGACGGGAGCGATCTCGACGACGCCCTTGATCTTGTTCAGGTCGCGGGTGTGGTAGATGTGCTGGATGTTACCGGCCATGCAGAAGGCGAGCGCCTTCGTGAAGCCGTGGAAGATGCAGTGCAGCAGGCAGGCGGCGATACCGAGCGGGCCACCGATACCCAGGCACAGCGCGACCACGCCGACGTTGTCGACGGAGGAGTACGCGAAGCGGCGCTTGATATCGTCCTGCTTAAAGATGCACAGGGCGGCCACCAGGATGGACAGCGTGCCCAGGATGAGCAGGAGCGTACGCGGATAGGTGTCGCCCACCGTGATGATGGACAGGGAGTAGAAGCGGATGATCACCAGCATGGCGCACTTGAGCAGCACGCCCGAGAGCAGCGCGGAGACCGGGCTCGGAGCCTGGGAGTGCGCGTCGGGCAGCCAAGTGTGCATGGGGAACAGGCCCGCCTTGGTGCCGAAGCCGATGACGATGAACGCGAACGCGAGGCGCACGAGCATCGGGTCGAACTGGTCGGCGTAGGGCATGATGGAGGTGAGGAAGGCTGCCTCATGCGCGTTGGGCATGATATCGGCGGCGTTCGCGTAGATGAGCAGCGTGCCGAACAGGCCGAAGGCCACGCCGGCGGTGCAGACCATCGCGTACTTCCAAGACGCCTCGAGCGCCTGCTTGTTCTTGTAGATGCCCACGAGGAACACGGTCGACAGCGTGGTGGCCTCGACCGCCGCCCAGGTGAGGATGATGTTGTTGGACAGGCAGGCGAGCAGCATCGTGAAAACGAACAGGCTAAACAGCGCGTAGTACTGCTTGGTGCGCTCGGCCGGCATGGTCTTCTCCTCGATATCGATCTTGATATAGGAGATGGAGTACACGCCGGTGATGAACCCGATGATGCCTACCAGAAGGACGAAGATCGACGAGAGCGAATCGAGATGGAGCCACAGGCCCAAAGCGTCGATATTCTGCCCGCTCGAGAGCATGGTTCCCGCGGTGACGACCGAAAGGACGAGGGTCGCCGCGACGGAGATGGTGTTGAGCCCCGCAAAGACGCTGTAGGACGTCGTCTTGGGGAGCGCAGCCATAATCAGGGAGAACACGAGGGGACAAGCGAGCAGGGCGACCGTCAGCATTGAAACATCCATGGCCTACCCCTTCAATTCGGTCAGGTCGTGGGAGTCGAGCGACTTGGTGTCGTTCCAGATCCTCACGACGACGGCGGACATGATGATGACGGCGAAAATGGCGTCGGTGGCGATGCCGATCTCGATGATCTCGGGGGCCGTGGGCGCGAGCAGGGCGAGCGTCACGTGGCTACCGTTCTCCATAAGGCAGTACCCGAAGATTTGCTTGAGGATGTTGCGCTGGGAGATGATGCACGTGAGGCCGACGAAGAAGTGCGCGAAGCTGATGGCGAGGGCCGGAGTAGCCACCTCAGCGGTGGGCAGGCTCAGGCGCGTGACCACCGCGAAGCAGATGGCCACCTCCAGACCGGTGAGGATGATGGTCCAGGCCGGCTTGATGGAGGAGGTCAGCGTGCTATCGGCAGGCGAACCCATCTTTTTGTAGGCACGGTTGAGAATGAACGGAACGAGGATCACCTTGGTGACGAAGGCCGACGCGGCCCACATGAGAAGCTCGGTGGCACCGGTGGTGAGGCCCAGGGTGAGCAGCACGCCCACCAGGACAACCGACTGGATCGCGTACCACTTAATGGCGGACGGGATGGTCTTCGAGACGACCACCATGGTGGAGGTCACGATCAGAAGACCGCCCAGGATATTGACTAACGAATAACCCATGTCCTACCTCCTAACCCATCCAACTAGAGGACAGAGGACCGGCGACGACGACCATGATCATGAGGACGACGAACACGAACGCCATGGCGCGCGGAAGGGGCTGGCCGGCGGCCACGGTCTCGCTCGGCTCACCGGGCAGGACCTTACCCATCCAACGCAGGAACCATGCGAAGGTGGCGACGGTCTCGACGACCATGACGCACACGAGGACGAAGATGACCGTGTTGGAAGCACCAACCGCGAAGCCACCGGAAA
>CAUAEH010000067.1 GCA_958427975.1 uncultured Collinsella sp.
CAGGCATGCGAGTTGCCCACGCGGCTGAGCGTATCGAGCTGCATGCCCGAATCGACGTACATATCGTCGAAATACACCGCGGCCTGGAGTGGCACCTCGTTGCAGGCTAGGCGCTGCGGGTCGTAGATCTTGTCCCAGCTGGTGTCTTCCATCAGCAGGTCCATGGCGGGCTTAAACGGCATAAGCTCGGGCATCTGCTCAAACATCCACGGGAACATGGCCTCGCCGGTAAACATGAGCGGGCGCGCGAGTGTGTCGAACTCGGCACGATGGGCCTTCTCCTCTGCTGCGGCCCAGCGAATGGGCATGGTGTCGCCGTCGGCGTAGATAAACTCCTGCAGCGTCCAGTACAGCGGGTTTGTACGCGTGTTGGTGCGCTCGAAGGCGCGCATCAAAAAGCTGTCGGATACCGAGGAGCCGCAGCTCAGCGTACCGTCGCCAGTAACAAACGCGTGATCGATAATCCAATGCATGCGCTCAAAGCTCGGCTTCATGCCAAAGTCGCTGCCCATGAGCTGTAGGCGCTCGACCGTCATCGGCGAGCCGTCGGGCAGCACGGGCTTCTGGGCCTCGAGCGCATCGGCCAGGGCTGCCACTCGGTCGACGTCAGCGGGGTAGCGGTCATAATACTGCTGCGTCTTGGCGGCCATGCGCGGGAAGGTGTGCGCGTAGACCTCGCTTGCGCTCGCCGGCACGTGGGGGATGCCGCCGCAGGTAAAGCTTGCCGCCACGCCTTCGGGGAAGAGCGACAGATAGCTCAACGTCAAAAAGCCGCCGTAGCTCTGCCCGAGTGTGACCCAGGGCTTGCCGCCAAAGCCCACCAGGCGCAGGTACTCAAAATCGCGCACGATGGAGCTGGCGAGGTGGCGCTTGAGGAAATCCGCCTGCGAGCGTGCGGCATCGGAGCCGGCCGCCGTCGCGCGCTCGCCCAGTGCGGCAATCGTGCGCCCGTCTACACAGCTGCTGCGCCCGGTGCCGCGCTGGTCGGGCAGGACCACGCGGAAGTGCTTGACGGCCTCCTCGATCCAGCCGTCGCTTGTGGGCGACAGCGGACGCGGGCTCTCGCCGCCGGGGCCGCCCTGCAAAAACAGGAGCAGCGGCAGATCGTCGTTGATGCGGTCGGGCGCGCAAACCACGCGGTAGAAGAGCTTGATGCTCTCGGGCGCGCCGGCGATTGGTGCCGGCATAGCGCCGCGGCGCATGGTGCTGCCGACGGCCAGGAGCATCGGCTCCAGGCCGCGCCAGTCAAGGGGGACGTCGATGCTGTGGTCCTCGACATAAAGGCCGGGGACGTGGTACGAAGTGATGAGGGCCATGTGAGTCTTCCGTTCGTTGCGGTGTTTCGGGTTGACCAATTCTACCGCCGCGGGCGAGGCCATGCGCAAATCGGCTACCATGGTTGCAAACTTCTAGGAGAAAGGGCCGCCCATGTCGGTCGATATAGCCACGTATGTCCACGATCTTGCCGTTGCCGCCAAGGCAGCGTCGGCCTCGCTTGCCACGGCGAGCGATGAGCAGCGTCAGGAGGCCGTGCGCGCCATGGCCGCAGCACTGCGCAACGGTGTCGACTCCATCGTTGCCGCTAACGAGCTCGATATGTCCGCCGCGCGCGATGCGGGTACCTCGGCCGGACTGCTCGATCGCCTGCTGCTGACGCCCGAGCGCGTTGAGGGCATGGCCGCCGGCCTGGAAAAGCTCGCCGAGCTGCCCGATCCCGTCGGCCGCGTGCTCGACCACCGCGTGCTCGCGAGCGGTGTGGACCTGACCCGCGTGAGCGTGCCGTTGGGCCTGGTCGCCATGGTCTACGAGGCGCGCCCCAACGTGACGGCCGACGCCGCAGGCATCTGCATCCGTACCGGCAACGCCTGCATTCTACGCGGCGGCTCGCTGGCCTATCACTCGTGTGCCATGATCGCCGAGCTGCTGGCCGATGCGCTCGAGGCCAAGGGCTTCCCGCGCGAGGCCGTCTCGATGATTGAGTCCACCGATCGCGAAGCCACCGGCGAGCTCATGAAGCTCCGCGGTATCGTCGACGTACTCATTCCGCGCGGCGGTGCAGGCCTGATCCAGCGCTGCGTGCGCGAGTCGCTTGTGCCGGTGATCGAGACGGGCACGGGCAACTGTCACATCTACGTGCATGAATCCGCCGACTTTGATAAGGCGCTCAACATTATCGTCAATGCCAAGACCCAGCGCGTGGGCGTGTGCAATGCCGCCGAGTCGCTGCTAGTCGACCGTGCCGTTGCTGATCGCTTCCTGCCCGCAGTCGTTGCCGTGCTGCACGACCACGGCGTACTGATTCACGGTGACGAGGCCACGTGCGCCGCATGCGCCGACGCTGGGCTTGCCGAGGGCGACAACTACGTCGCCGCGACTGAGGAGGACTGGGGTCGCGAGTACCTGGCTCTCGAGATGAGCGTGAAGGTCGTGGCAAACGAGGACGAGGCCATCGCACACATCAATCGCTACGGCACGATGCACTCCGAGGCCATCGTTGCCGAGGACACGGATGCTTGCGAGTGCTTCCTCGATGCGGTCGATGCCTCGGCCGTGTACTCCAACGCCAGCACTCGCTTCACTGACGGCGGCGAGTTTGGCCTGGGCGCCGAGATCGGCATCTCGACCCAAAAACTCCACGCCCGTGGCCCCTTTGCCGCCGAGGCCCTCACCACCTACAAATACAAGCTCCGCGGCACCGGCCAGGTCCGCCCCTAACGCCCGTGCAAACAAAAACCACCACAAAGGTGCCTGTCCCCTTTGTGGTGGTTTTAGGTGGCGTTGACGGTTAGGCCTGGAAGGTATCTCGGTCGGGGGCGAAGGACTGCATGGCCGCGATGGTGCGGTCAAAGAGCTCGGGGAGCTCCCAGCCCAACATCTCGGCGCCCTGCGAAATCACGTCGCGCGAGCAGCCGGCGGCAAAGCGTTTGTCCTTGAACTTCTTCTTGAGCGACTTGGTCGTAAAGTCCATAACGCTCTTGCTCGGGCGCATGATGACGGCAGCGCCGATCAGGCCGGTGAGCTCATCGCAGGCAAACAGGATCTTTTCCATCTGCAGCTCGGGCTTGGGTAGTGAGGTGTTGAAGTCCGACGTGTGCGTCTGGATGGCGCGAATGAGCTCGGGAGACGCACCTTCGCCCTCAAGAATCTCGGCAGCATAGATGGTGTGGTTAATGGGGTCGTCCTCATGCTCCTCCCAATCCAGGTCGTGCAGCAGACCGACGATGCCCCAAAACTCCTCGTTCTCGGGGTCGAACTCGCGCGCAAAGTAGCGCATAGTGCCCTCGACCGTCTCGCCATGGGTGATATGGAACGGGTCCTTGTTGTGCTCATTGAGCAGTTCGAACGCGCGGTCGCGGGTGATTCCGGCGGTAAGCGGCTCTGCCATAAGAGACTCCTTGTGCTCGTGGGTATCGATGAGAATGAATACTACTAGAACAAGAAAACCACCACAAAGGTGCCTGTCCCCTTTGTGGTGGTTTTTGGCGCGGATGGGTTAGTTGAGGGCGGCTTGGGCTAGGCGAGCTTCGGCGTCCTCCTCGGTGACGCCCAAGGCCACGGCGAACTCCTCGATGGAGCGGCGCTTGGCCTCCTTGAGTACGCGCATGTAGTAGGAGCTGGGTTTTTTATCAGCTTCCTCGGCCTGGCGAATGCGGTGCATCATGGTCTTTGCCACGCGGACCGTCTCGGGTGCGCCCAGCTTGAGCTGCTGCTTAAAGTGCGTCTCCTCAAGCGAGCTGTTGCGCTCGGTAAAGGTGTCGCACTCCAGCTCGTCATAGTGGCTCAGCAGGTGCTCGGCATCTTGCTGCGAGATGGCGGCGTGCAAACGGTCGGCCTGCGCCACGGGGTACATGAGGATCGTCTGCGCATGTCCCTGCTTGGTCTCGAGCAGCAGCATGGGCTGCGGTGTGTCGTCCCTAAAACCGACGACGGTGCAGACTCCCTGGCCCGGATGAATGACGTGTTGACCGATTGAGAACATGCTACCTCCAACTTATACGAATTTACGTATGTCTAGAATAACACGCTGACGTGCGCAAACCGTTACTTTATGCAGGAAAAGCACACAACTCTGATAGGTAAGAGTATTCGATAACAGACGCAGCTCATTCACACCTTTATGCATTTTCAACGCCTGCATAATCTGCAGGCAGACCGGCATCTTTGAGTGACTCCATACAAGCTGTAGTCATTTTTGTGCATATGCAATATCTATTAGCTTTACCCTGCGATAGTGCCCGTCGCTTGTGATAGAGTGCTACAAACTCTGGCTTTTGCCCTACGAGTGACCAAGAGCTCGGGGGCTTTAACACAAGGAGGATCTATGCCCGAGAAGATTGAAGAGCTGGTACGCGCTGCGCTTGCTGCGGCCCAGGAGGCCGGCGACCTTTCCGCATTTGAACTTGACGATTGCGCTATCGAGCGACCGGCTGACACTTCTCATGGCGAGTGGACCTCTACCATGGCCCTGAAGTCCGCCAAGCTGGCCCACTGCGCCCCGCGCAAGATCGCCGAGGCCATCGTTGCCCATATGCCCGAGGACCCCGCGATCGAGAAGGTCGAGATCGCAGGCCCCGGCTTCATCAACTTCTACCTCTCCGTTGCCGTCAAGAATGCCATCTTTGGCGAGGCTCGCGAGAAGGGTATGGACTTCGCTAAGTCCAACGTCGGTGGTGGCCTGAAGACCCAGGTCGAGTTCGTTTCCGCCAACCCCGTCGGCCCCATGCACATCGGCCACGGCCGCTGGGCCGCGCTGGGCGACTCGCTCTGCCGCGTTATGGATCACGCCGGTTACGACATCCAGCGTGAGTTCTACATCAACGACCACGGCTCTCAGATGAACACCTTCGGCAACTCCATCAGCACGCGCTATATGCAGCTTGCCGACATCATCGCCAAGCAGGGCGTGGATATCGACGAGGCTCACAAGCTGCTGATCGCCGACCGCGACGCCTTTGTTGCCGACGAGAACGACGAGCATCCCGAGACCCATCCGTATCAGGACAACTTTGCCGAGACCCTGGGCAAGGACTCCTACGGCGGCGACTACATCATCGACGAGGCCGCCGAGTTCTGGCGCACCGACGGCGATAAGTGGGTCAACGCCGATCCGCAGGAGCGCATGGAGAGCTTCCGCGAGCGCGGCTATGTAAAGATGGTCGACAACATGCGCGACCTTTGCCATGCCGTTAACTGCGACTTCGATCGTTGGTTCTCCGAGCGCTCGCTGTATGTGAAGGACACCGAGGGCGAGACCGCCGGCACCTCCGCCGTCGACCGCGCTTTTGAGAAGCTCGACAAGATGGGCTATCTCTACACCAAGGACGGCGCCCTGTGGTTCCGCTCCACCGACCTGGGCGATGACAAGGACCGCGTTCTGATCAAGTCCGACGGCGAGTACACCTACTTCGCCTCCGACGTTGCCTATCACTGGGATAAGTTCCAGCGCGTCGACCACGTCATCGACATCTGGGGCGCCGACCACCACGGCTACATCGAGCGCGTCCGCTGCGTCTGCGATGCCTTGGGTTACCCCGGCAAGTTTGAGGTTCTGCTGGGCCAGCTCGTCAACCTGCTGCGCAACGGCAAGCCCGTCCGTATGTCCAAGCGTAAGGGCACCATGGTGACCCTGCAGGAGCTCGTCGACGAGGTCGGCTCCGACGCTGCCCGTTACACCCTCATCTCCAAGAGCTCCAACCAGATGGTCGACTTCGATATTGAGGCCGTCAAGAAGCGCGACAACTCCAACCCGGTGTACTACGTGCAGTACGCTCACGCCCGCGTGTGCTCCATCCTGCGCCGTGCCGCTGACGTTACGCCCGAGCAGGCTGACGAGATGGGCATGAAGGCCGTCGCCGCCAAGGCCATCGGTGAGAACGTCGATTACTCGCTGCTGACCGACCCGACCGAGCTCGCCCTTTCGCGCAAGCTCAACGAGCTCACCGACCTCATCGCCAGCTGCGCTCGCGACCGCGCCCCGTTCCGTCTGACGCACTTTGCTGAGGAACTCGCCGGCGACTTCCACAGCTTCTACGCTGCCTGTCAGGTGCTGCCGAGCGAGGGCCGTCCCGTCGACCCCGAGCTTTCGCGTGCCCGTCTGGCCGCTTGCGATGCCGTCCGTGTGACGCTCGCCCTGGTGCTCACCCTCGTTGGCGTTTCCGCGCCCGAGCAGATGTAATCTGCGGGTCATTTAACCGTGTAGGTTCGGCTTTGCTGAGCCCTATAAGCCCGATCTCCATGCTGAACTGCGTCCCAAATCTTGGACGCCCTAAATAGCGACTAGGCCGCGAGGGCCT
>CAUAEH010000068.1 GCA_958427975.1 uncultured Collinsella sp.
ACAACGTCGTGAATCTGACTCCTGCCACATGCATGACAGGGGTTAAACACAAAAAGGAGTCAACTATGGTTTCTGAGAAGGCTACCCTCGTTAATCCTCAGGGTCTGCACATGCGTCCGGCTGGTCTGTTCGCCTCCACCATGGGCAAGTATGCCTGTGACGTGACGGTCGTCACCCCCGAGAAGGAGGTCAACGGCAAGTCCCCGATGGCCCTCATGGCTGCTGGTATCCCCTGCGGCACCGAGGTCGAGGTCAAGTGCGACGGCGCTGACGAGGCCGAGGCTCTGGCTGCTGCCATCGAGCTCATCAAGAGCGGTCTTGGCGAGTAGAACTCAAACGGGTCGCATGTTGAACAACTAAGTTCATATTTGGGGGCGCAGTGGCCTGTTGTAAGGTAGCTGCGCTCTTTTGTCATGGATATGGCAAAACGCTTTATCACATGACACGGAGAGAGGAATGGGAATGTATCAGGGAGTCAACGCTTCCGAGGGCATCGGTATCGGCACCGTCATGGTCGCCGTCGATCCCGACTTGACGTTTGAGCCGCACGAGGTTGCTGATTCGGCAGCAGAGAAGGAGCGCTATCAGTCCGCTCTTTCGGTCTTCTGCGAGAAGACCCAGGCTCAGGCCGACCACATGAAGGAGACGGTGGGCGAGGCCGAGGCCGAGATCATGAGCGGACATATTGTCCTGGCTCAGGATCCTGGTATGACCGACGCCATCAACGCCGCCATTGACGGCGGTACCTGCGCCGAGCAGGCGCTCATGGACACCTCGACCATGTTCGAGAACATGTTCCTGTCCATGGACGACGAGATGTTCCGTCTGCGCGCGGCCGACATCGCCGACATCCGCACCGGTATTCTGGCCGAGCTGCTGGGCAAGGAGGTCGTCGACCTCTCCGTCCTGCCCGAGAACACCGTCGTTGTCGTGCATGACCTCACGCCGTCCATGACCGCCACGATCGATAAGGCCCACGTTGCCGGTATCGTCACCGAGACCGGTGGCCGCACGTCGCACTCCGCGATCATCGCGCGTGCCCTCGAGATCCCGGCTGTCCTTTCGGTTTCCAACAGCTGCACCGCGCTGCGCAACGGTATGACCGTTGTCGTCGACGGTGGCAAGGGTATCGTTGAGGCCGATCCCGACGAGGAGACGCTCGCTGCCTACACCGCCAAGGCCGAGGCCTTCGCTGCCGAGAAGGCAGCCCTCGAGGCCTTCCGTGGCAAGCCGTCCGTGACTGCCGATGGCATCAAGAAGATCATCGCCTGCAACATCGGTAACCCTGATGACGTGCCCAACGCGCTCGATCACGATGCCGAGGCCATCGGTCTGTTCCGCTCCGAGTTCCTGTTCATGGACTCTGCCGAGCTTCCTTCCGAGGAGGAGCAGTTCAACGCCTACCGTAAGGTCGCCAGCGCGCTCAAGGGTGCTCCGGTCATCATCCGTACGCTCGATGTGGGTGGCGACAAGGAGATTCCGTATCTGCATATGGTCAAGGAAGACAACCCCTTCATGGGCTTCCGCGCCGTGCGTTACTGCCTGGCCAATCCCGACCAGTACAAGGTCCAGCTCCGCGCTCTGCTGCGCGCTAGCGCCTTCGGTGACGTCAAGATTATGATCCCGCTCGTCACCTGCGTCGAGGAGGTCTTGGCTGTCAAGGAGCTCGTCGAGCAGTGCAAGGCCGAGCTGACCGAAGAGGGTCGCAAGTTCAACGAGAACATCGAGGTCGGCATCATGGTCGAGACGCCCGCCGCTTCGCTGCTCGCAGACCGTCTTGCCGAGGTTGCCGACTTCTTCTCCATCGGCACCAACGACCTGATCGGCTACACCATGTGCGCCGACCGTGGTAACGACACCATTTCCAACCTGTACCAGGTGTACTATCCCGCCGTGCTCCGCTCGCTCAAGAACATCATCGAGAGCGGCGTGAAGGCCGGCATCATGGTCGGTATGTGCGGCGAGGCCGCTGCTGATCCGCTGCTCGAGCCGCTGCTGATCAGCTGGGGCTTGGAGGAGTTCTCGATGAGCGCTCCGTCGATCCTGCGCGCCCGCAAGACCATCAGCCAGTGGACCAAGGCCGAGTGCGACGAGCTCGCCGAGAAGGCGCTCGCCTGCAACACCGCCGCCGAGGTCAAGGCACTGCTCGAGTCCGCAGCTCGCTAATTTGGTATCAGAGGTAACCGCGTGGTTGGAATGGGCCGGCCACGCGGCCCTCACATATACAGGGGGTACTGTAAATGTTCTACACGCTAACCGCTAACCCGGCTGTCGACATGACGGTTTCGAGCTCTCCGCTCGAGCCCGACGAGAACGTCCGCACCGGCTCGGCCAGCTACACGGCTAACGGCAAGGGCCTCGACGTGTCCTTCGCCTTTAAGAAGATGGGCGTCGACACCGTCGCGCTCGGCTTCTTCGCTGGCTTCACGGGCAAGTTCATCGTCGAGGAGGTCATGAACCTGGGTTGCCTCTGCCGCCCGGTCTGGACCGACGGTATCACGCGCATTAACACCTACGTCAACGATGGCCAGCACGAGTACGGCATCCTGAACCCGGGTGCTCCGATCACGCCGCAGCACCAGGAGGAGCTCTACAACATCCTGGACACCGCGGGCGATCTCGAGTGCCTGATCGTCTCCGGCTCCGTGCCTCCCAAAGCTACGCCCGACTTCCTGGCTCAGGTCATGGAGCACGCTCAGGCCCGTGGCGCCGACGTCGTCCTGGACCTGTCCTCCGACAAGCTCAAGGAGCTCGCTCACAAGAAGCCGCTGCTCATCAAGCCGAACCATCACGAGATGAAGGCCATCTTCGGCGTGCCGGTCGACACCGACGACGAGGTCCGCGTTGCCATGAAGATGGCTCACGACGCTGGCGTTCAGAACGTGCTGCTCACCCGTGGTAGCCGCGGCGACGCTTACTTCTCCAACGGCGATGATATTTGGTACGCCAAGCGTGAGTTCAACATCAAGCTGGTTTCTTCCGTCTGCGCCGGCGACTGCACCCTCGCTGCTTTCCTGCACAAGTGGTACAGGGATCGCGACAACGTCGAGGAGGCCATGAAGCTCGCTATGGCCACCGGCGCCAACGTTGCCGAGTCCGTCGGCATCGGCGACTTCGGCCACGTCGACGAGTACAGCAAGCGCGTTGCTGTCCGCAAGCTCGATCGTCAGTAATCGAAACGCGACATATTCGTGCGCATGCGGCGCCCCGGTTTCGGCTGGGGCGCCTTTTTTGTTCCGTCATTGGAGAGAGATGTTCTGCCGTACTTCATCGCTTCCACACCGTTCACCGAGTTGTCCTAGCCTTTTACCGATGGGTGGAATATACTTTCATCAACACGTTGCTTCGTGAAAGGAACATTCATGATTTACACGCTCACTGCAAATCCCGCCATTGACTACAACATCGCCTGCGACGGCCTTGCTGCCAACACCGTCACGCGTACCCGTAACGCCGTCTACACGCCCAACGGCAAGGGTCTCAACGTCTCGTTCACCCTCGATCACTACGGTGTCGACACCACGATCCTGGGCTTTTTCGCCGGCTTCTCGGGCGAGTTTATCGTTAAGGGCGCCGAGGCCCTGGGCGTGCCCGTCAAGCCCGTTTGGACCGACGGCATCACGCGCGTCAACGTGTTCCTCAATGCCGGACCCGACACCGAGTACAACATGGTCAACGCCGGTGCCGCCATCAACGAGGCCAACGAGCAGGAGATGTTTGAGCTCATCGATTCGCTCGATGACATGACCTGCCTGGTCATCAGCGGCTCGCTGCCTCCCAACACTTCCGAGGGCTTCTTGGCCGAGGTCCTGCGCCGCGTCAAGGCCAAGGGGGCCGAGTTCGTCCTCGACATCTCGAGCCATCAGCTGGCAGACCTCATTGCCATGGAGCCGCTGCTGATCAAGCCCAATGACGACGAGCTGCTCGACATCTTTGGCATTAAGGTGAGCGGTGGCGACGATGAGTCCGTCAAGGGCGCTATGGCCGAGCTGCACGCCAAGGGCGCCAAGAACGTGCTGCTGACCCTCGGTGGCGCCGGTGCGTACTTCTCCAACGGCGAGCACATCTGGTTTGCCAATCGCACCTTCGACGTCAAGCTGCTGTCGACGGTGTGCGCCGGCGATTCCTCGCTCGCTGCCTTCCTGTCCGTATGGCACGACGCTCCCGAGCGCGTCGAGGATGCCCTCCGTCTGTCGATGGCCACCGGCGCCAACGTGGTCGAGTGCCCGGGCCTGGGCGACTTTGCCAAGGTGGACGAATACAAGAAGAACATCGAAGTTCGTCAGGTCTGCTAGTTCCGGCACCTTGTCTGAATAGTTTGATTATTTCGCATCCGTCTTAGACTAGGACGGATGCGTTTTTGTTTATCGGACTTGCGTGTGCAGTGGAGGCTGTTTCTTGCTAGACTTCTTGCAGACGCAATCGATAGCCAATTTGATAGTCGCAGGAGGCCATAGGCATGTGCAATGTTTCGCTCAACGGTACTCAACCGTCCGATGCCTCCCTGCGCGTCCTTCGCGCGCTTGAGGCTGGTGGTCTTGAAGCTTGGTACGTGGGCGGCTGGGTGCGCGACGCCCTGATGGGGTGCCCCAGCCATGATGTTGATATGTGCTGTAGCGGCCTGTGGCAGGAGTCCAAAGTGGCGCTCGAGGCCGCTGGTATCGCGGTCGTGGAGTCGGGCATTAAATTTGGCGGAATCACGGCTATTTCCGATGGCGAGCGTATCGAGGTCACCACGTACCGTCTGGATGGCTTTTACACCGATGGTCGCCATCCCCAGAGTGTGGAGCGTGCCGCCTCGCTCGAGGACGATCTGGCGCGCCGCGACTTTACCGTCAACGCCATGGCCTGGCATCCCGAGCGCGGGCTTGTCGACTGCTGCGACGGCCAGGGTGACTTGGAGCGCAAGCTGATTCGCGCTGTCGGCGATCCCAAGCGTCGCTTTAACGAGGACGCTCTGCGCATGCTGCGTGCGGTGCGCTTTGCCTGCCGTCTGGACTTTATGATTGAGCTCGAGACTAAGCGTGCGCTTGCCGAGTGCGCGCCGCTGCTCGATGCCGTGGCGCGCGAGCGTGTGGGTATTGAGCTCGAGGGCATTCTTTCGACCGGTCATGGGGGAGACGCGATGCTTCGCTATCCCGAGCTCATCTGTTCCGCTGTGCCCGAGTTGGCAGCGGGTCGCGGGTTTGATCAACGCAGTGTCTATCATGCGTTTAACGTCTACGAGCATATCGCCCGCGTACTGACGGTGGCAGGGGAGTTGGCGCTGTGCGACGGCATCGCGCCCTCCTCGAGTCTGATGTGGGCGGCGTTTTTGCACGATGTGTCCAAGCCCGAGTGCTTCACGGTCGATCACGCCGGCAGCGGACACTTCTACGGTCATCCCGAGCTCGGCGCCAAGAAAGCGCGCGTCATTATGGATCGCCTGGCACTCTCGCACGACCTGGTGCGCGACGTTTGCCTGCTCATCAAATATCACGATAAGCCGCTGCGCCCCGAGCGCTCCTGCCTGCTCAATATGATGCGCGCGCTTTCGGGCGAGGGCGTCGACACGGCCCGCCTGATTGACGAGCTCATGGACCTCAAGCGTGCCGACACACTTGGCAAGGCCCCGTCGTGCTTCTATTACGTCGAGACGATTGAGGAGATGCGCGCGATGGCGCACGAGCTGCTGAAGGCAGGGGAGCCCTATACGCTCAAGATGCTCGCCATCAACGGCGGCGACCTGATCCGTGCCGGAGTCAAGCCCGGGCCGGAACTGGGTCAGCTTCTCAACTCCGCCCTCGACGCCGTGATCGAAGACAACATTCCCAACGATCGCGAAGCTCTTTTGGTCCATCTCAACTTGAATTAGCTACCCCTTTTACCTGCGTGTTCCATAACCTGCCGACAATTTTTCGGCAATTTGGAATTTCTTCTTGCGCTGACGTTTTTTGTCCCGTAATATATTTCCTCGCAGCACGGCAGTGCAGATGTCATGTGGCCCGTTCGTCTAGCGGTTTAGGACGCCGCCCTCTCAAGGCGGAGATCACCAGTTCGAATCTGGTACGGGCTACCATTTCTTTTCTGCTGAGGCTTATGGCCCGTTCGTCTAGCGGTTTAGGACGCCGCCCTCTCAAGGCGGAGATCACC
>CAUAEH010000069.1 GCA_958427975.1 uncultured Collinsella sp.
CCGAGCAGGCATTCAACGACCAGTGCACCGGCGCCAACCCGCGCTACCCGCTCATGAGCGAGATCAAGGAGCTCTACCTGGACGCCTACTACGGCCGCGAGCCCCAGGATTACGCCGTCTGCTAGTTTTAGCACGGTTTTTAACGGCGGGGGTGCACGGGTGTTTCACACACCCCCGCCGTCGCTTCTATCGCATCGTTGAAAGGATGCAACCATGCTGCTACCCGATTCCAAGACCGAGCTCGTCCGCCGTGGCAACAAGGTCGTTTACGACCTGGGCGACAAGATTGTCAAGGTCTTTAACGAGACCAAGCCTGTCTCCGACGTGTTCAACGAGGCTTTGAATCTTGCCCGCATCAATGAGTGCGGCATCCGCAGCCCCAAGGCGCTCGAGGTTTCCCAGCTCGAGAACGCCAACGGCTGGGCGCTCGTGACCGAGAAGGTTCCGGGCACCACCCTTGCCGAGAAGATGACTGCCGAGCCCCAGCGCTTTGGTGAGTACCTCGAGATGTTCGTCGACCTCCAGATCGAGATCCACGGCTACACCTCCCCGCTGCTCAACCGTCAGCGCGACAAGTACGCCCGCATGATCGACAGCCTTGATCAGCTCAATGCCACCACGCGCTACAACCTTCAGGAGCGTCTGGACGGCATGACCAAGGAGTTCAAGGTCTGCCACGGCGACTTCAACCCCTCCAACGTCATCGTCGGCGACGACGGCCAGCTCTATGTGTGCGACTGGGCACACGCCACCCAGGGCTCCCCTGCTGCCGACGTTGCCACCACCTACCTGCTCTTTGCCCTCAACAGCAAGGATCAGGCTGAGGCCTACCTGGAGCTCTACTGCGACCGCGCCGACATGCCCATGCAGGTCGTGCGTCAGTGGACGAGCATCGTCGCCGCTTCCGAGCTCGCTCGTAAGCGCAACGTGAACGATGAGTTCCTGAAGAACTGGATCGACGTCGTCGATTATCAGTAATATCTGAGCGATTTATTTCGCATCGGAGGCACAAGGAAAACCCCGCAGCTCGCATGGGCTGTGGGGTTTTCCTTTTAGATATCGAGGATGCCACAAGATAAAAGGACAGCCCCGCATCTCCCCGATCTGGAGAAATGCGGGGCCGTCCCGTATATCGAACTACAAGCGAAATCGTCGATTAACGGCGTGCTGCCTTCACAAGCTCGGCGACCTTGGCGACGACCTCGTCGATCGCCACATCCTCGCGCTCACCCGTGGCACGGTCCTTGAGCTCAACGGTGCCATTCTTAAGGCCACGCTTACCCAGAACGACCTGATACGGGAAGCCCATAAGGTCGTTGTCGGCAAACTTAAAGCCGGGACGCTCATCGCGGTCGTCGACGACAACCTCGATACCCTCGGCGCACAGGCCATCAACGATCTGCTCGCAGACGGTAGCGCACTCCTCCTTCTTGGGATCGAGCGGAATCACCGCGACCTCGTACGGGGCAACGGAGACCGGCCAGACGATACCGTGCTCGTCGTTGTGCTGCTCCACGACGGCAGCGAGCGAGCGGGACACACCAACGCCGTAGCAGCCCATGATGAGCGGCTTCTCCTTGCCGTCCTCGTCCATAAAGGTGGCACCCATGGCCTCGGAATACTTGGTGCCCAGCTGGAAGACCTGGGAGACCTCGATACCGCGAGCAGCAGACAGCGGCTTGCCGCAGTGCGGGCAGGGATCGCCGGCGACGACGGTAACCAGGTCGGCCCACTCGTCGACGGTAAAGTCGCGCTCGGGGCAGGCGCCGGTAAAGTGATAGTCGACCTCGTTGGCACCGCAGGCCCACTGCTTGGAATCGCGCAGGCTCTCGTCGCACACCAGACGAATGCCATCGGGCAGGTTAACCGGTCCGATAAAGCCCTTGTGCAGACCGTTCGCCTGAAGCTCCTCGTCGGTCATCATGCGATAGCCCTTGCCAAAGACGTGCTCGGCCTTGCAATCGTTGAGCTCGTGATCGCCCGGAACAATGGCCACGACCGGCTTGCCCTCGGCGTCGATGAGTGCCAGCGACTTGCGCGTGCCGTTCTCGGGGAACCCAAAGAACTTAGCAACTGCCTCAATGGTGCCCATGCCCGGAGTCTCAACCTTGGTGAGCGTACCGTCACCAGGACCCTCGGTCACGACGACCTTGGTGCTTGCCGCCTCGTCATCGGCAGCAAAGCCGCAATCGTCGCAGTAGACGAGCGAAGCCTCGCCGGCGTCGGCCAAAGCCATGTACTCGACGGAGGTATCGCCACCGATCTCACCGGAGTCGGCAACAACGGGCAGGGCCTTGATATAGCAGCGCTCGCAGATGTTAGCGTAGGCCTGCTTCATCTTGTCATACTCCTCCTGCAGGCTCTCCTGCGTGGCGGAGAAGCTGTAGGCGTCCTTCATGATGAACTCGCGACCGCGCATCAGGCCAAAGCGGGGGCGGAACTCGTCGCGGAACTTATCCTGGATGTGGTAGAGGTTAACGGGTAGCTGCTTGTAGGAGCGCAGCTCATTGCGCACCAGGGCCGTGACGGTCTCCTCGTGCGTGGGGCCCAGGACGAACTCGCGACCGTGACGGTCGTCAAAGCGCACGAGTTCCTTGCCATAGGCGTCAATGCGGCCGGACTCACGCCACAACTCGGCATCGACCATGATAGGCATCATAAGCTCCTGGGCACCGGCGGCGTCCATCTCGTCGCGCACGATGTTCTCGATCTTGCGGATCGAGCGCCAAGCAAGCGGCAGGTAGGAATACAGACCGGCGGCCTCCTTGCGGATCATGCCGGCACGGAGCAGCAGGCGGTGGCTGGCGAGCTCAGCGTCCGCCGGATCCTCTTTAAGCGTCGGCGCATAGAGCTTAGACATATACATTGCTCGGGTCATTTATTTCTCCTCAATAAGTTTGTCGACCTCGGCCATCAGCGCGTCGACAATTTGGTCCTCAGCTACTTTACCAATGATCTGGCCATGCGAAAAGAGCAAGGCCTGACCACGTCCGCAAGCAACGCCCAGGTCGGCATCAGAAGCCTCGCCGGGGCCATTAACGGCACATCCCATCACAGCGATCGAAAGCGGCGCGGAGTAGTTCTTAAGCCGCTCGGTAACCTCCTCGGCAATGGGAATAAGGTTAACCTGGCAGCGGGCGCACGTGGGGCACGAGACAATCTCGGGGCCACGGCGACGCAAGCCCAACGACTGCAGAATACCCCAGGCAACCGGAGGCTCCTCAACCGGATCGGCTGTGAGCGACACACGCATGGTGTCGCCAATGCCTTCGGAAAGCAAGATACCCAAGCCTACAGAGCTCTTGATGGTGCCCTGGAGCTTGGTCCCCGCCTCAGTCACGCCCAGGTGAAGCGGAACGTGGGGAATCTCACGCGACAGGGCTCGATAGGTATCGAGCGTCGTTTGCACGCTATGGGCCTTGGCCGAAAGCACAATGTTCGTAAAGCCGCGGTCCTCAAAGTGCTTGACGAAACGCTCGCTCGACATCACAAGCTTCTCGGGCTGCGTAAGCTCGTCGCGCTCAGCGATATCCTGCTCGAGTGAGCCGGCGTTGACACCGATGCGAATCGCACAGCCCGCGGCGCCGGCGGCGTCGATGACGGCATCGACCTTAGCCCAATCGCCGATATTGCCGGGATTGATGCGAAGCTTGGCGGCACCAACCTCGACGGCGCCAATGGCCAGCTTGTGGTTAAAGTGGATATCGGCAACGATCGGCACCGGAGACTCGGCACAGATGGTGCGGAAACCCTCAAGCGCGGCCTCGGTGGGCACGCTCATACGCACGATATCGCAGCCAGCCTGCGCCAACGCGCACACTTGCGCAAGCGTTGCCTGGGCATCAGCGGTATCGGTGCAGGTCATGGATTGGACCACCACCGGCGCGCCGCCACCGATCTGTACACCGCCCACATGCACGGGGCGCGTCAACTCGCGCGGCAAAGGATGGGATAAAGACAATCCAAACACTCCCCTACAGAATAAATCGAAGGATGTCGGAACGAAGCATATAGACAAACAGCAGTGCGAAGAGCGCGATGCCCACATAGCTCACAATCGTCTGGACCTTGAGCGGAAGCTCGCGGCCCGCAATCTTTTGAATGATCTCGATGACCAGCTTGCCGCCATCGAGTGGTGGGATGGGCAGCAGGTTCATAAAGCCAAGCGAGAACGAAATGAGGGCGGCAAACGAAAGGAACGTGGCAGGGCCGGCAGCAGCAGCCTGTGAGGACATAACGCTAATGCCCACGATCGAGGAGGACTGGTCGAGAATCTCCATCGTATGCTGCGGCTGGAGCAGGCGCATCACGCCCTGTGCTGTCTGCACAACATAGGAGAACGACAGGCGAGCCGACGTGATGGGGTCTAAACGGACCACCTGCGTAGAGGCATACACACCTAGGCGCTCGTCCTCTTTGAGCGCAACCGTGGTCGAATGCTGCTTGCCGTCACGCTCGTACTCGATGGTGATATCGTCCTTACCGGCAGCCTTGCCGATGGCATCGTAAACGTCCATCCAAGTAGAGCACGATACTCCGTCAACCGAAAGGATCGCGTCGCCGCCCTCGATACCCGCCTTGGCGGCAATAGACCCCTCGTCAACCTGACCGATCACGTTGGTATCCATCGGCACAGTGACACCCGCAATGGAATAGATACTCATAAGGAGCAAAAAGCCCGTCAGGATATTGACGAGAATGCCCGCGAGCAGCATAAAGGCGCGCTTGAGAAAACCCTGGCCCAGATAGGTATGCGAACGCTCTTGCGCAAGGAACTCGGCTTCGCCGCACGGCAGCTCCCACACATCGCCCTCGGTAGTCGCATGCTCTCGATCGAAACGGCGGCCGTCAAAGGTGGTGTAACCCGCCGCATCTCGTGGCAGCGTCTGATACTTGGCGGGATAGTAGCTCGGCGAGGGCTTCTCCCCTTCCTCATACCAAGGCGCGATAGAGCCCCAACCCAAGAGCAAGGCGCATGCCTCGAGCACAACCTCCTCGGATAGCTCGAGCTCGGCGGCAAGGTCGGCCACGGTCACGCGACCATGACGATAGATAGCCGCGAGCACGCGATCGGCGCAGGAGACGTCGGTCGGATCCATACCGCAGATGGCAGCGTAGCCACCCAGCAGCAGCGGGGTCACGCCAAACTTGGTTCCAATGCGACGTGACGCGTAATGGATGTCAAAGCGACACGGCAGGCCCAAAAAGAACTCGGTCACGCGGACGCCGCAGGCACGCGCCGCCAAAAAGTGGCCGCCCTCGTGCAAAAACACAAGGACGGAAAGCATCAGCAGGCCCCAAAAGACCGATGAGAGAACGCTCAGAACAGTATCCATAAAACGAAAAAGCAATCCTTATGGGTTAGGAACGGGTTGCGGCGAGCACCTGCGCAGCCTTTTCACGCGCCCATGCATCGATGTCGCGAAGCTGCTCAAACGAATCGACCGCCTGCATATCGTGGGAATCCATGCAGGATTCCACAATGCGATCGATATCGGTAAAGCTGCAGCCATCGTTCAGGAAGGCATCGACGGCGACCTCGTTGGCGGCATTGAGCACGCACGGCATGGTGCCACCCGTCTTGCCGGCACGTTCGGCCAGTGCCAGACAGCGGAAGGTATCCATGTCGGCAGCATCAAACGTGAGCTGCCCCAGCTCGCGGAAATCGATACGAGGCGCCGGGGTATCCCAACGCTCGGGATACGAGAACGCGAACTGGATGGGAATACGCATGTCGGAAGCACCGAGATGCGCTATCACGGAGCCGTCGGCAAACTCGACCATAGAGTGAATCTTGGACTGACG
>CAUAEH010000070.1 GCA_958427975.1 uncultured Collinsella sp.
ACCGAAGCGGTCATCACGGTGCCCGCCTACTTCAACGACGCCCAGCGTCAGGCCACCAAGGACGCAGGCAAGATCGCTGGCCTCAACGTTAAGCGTATCGTCAACGAGCCGACCGCTGCTGCTCTTGCCTATGGCCTGGACAAGCAGGGCACCGACCAGCGCATCCTGGTCTTCGACCTGGGTGGCGGCACCTTCGACGTCTCCATCCTCGACCTCGCCGACGGCGTGTTTGAGGTTCTGTCCACCTCGGGCGACAACCACCTGGGCGGCGACGACTGGGATCAGCGCGTCATCGACTGGATGGCTGACAAGTTCCAGCAGGAGAACGGCGTCGATCTGCGTCAGGACCCCATGGCCCTGCAGCGTCTGAAGGAGGCTGCCGAGAACGCCAAGAAGGAGCTCTCCGCGGCGCAGCAGTCCACCATTAACCTGCCGTTCATCACCATGAACCAGTCCGGCCCGCTGCACCTTAACTACACGCTGACCCGCGCCGAGTTCGAGAAGATCACCCGCGACCTGCTCGAGCGCTGCAAGCAGCCTGTCACCAACGCCCTGCGCGACGCTAAGCTCAAGCTCTCCGATCTGACCGAGGTCATCCTCGTCGGCGGCTCCACCCGTATGCCCGCTGTCCAGGATCTGGTCAAGACCATGACCGGCAAGCAGCCCAACATGTCCGTGAACCCCGATGAGGTCGTTGCCGACGGCGCTGCCGTCCAGGGCGGCGTGCTCACCGGCGACGTCGAGGGCATCCTGCTGCTCGACGTAACCCCGCTGTCGCTGGGCGTTGAGACCATGGGCGGCATCATGACCAAGATGATCGACCGCAACACCACGATCCCGACTTCCAAGACCGAGGTCTACTCCACCGCAGCCGACAACCAGACCAGCGTCGAGATCAACGTGCTCCAGGGCGAGCGCGAGCTTGCCCGCGACAACAAGTCGCTCGGTAAGTTCCAGCTGACCGGTATCCCGGCTGCCCGCCGCGGCGTGCCGCAGATCGAGGTCACCTTCGACATCGACGCCAACGGCATCGTCAAGGTCTCCGCTAAGGACAAGGGCACCGGCAAGGAGCAGCAGATCACTATCTCCGGTTCCACCGCTCTGTCCGACGACGAGGTCGATCGTATGGTCAAGGACGCCGAGGCTCATGCCGAGGAGGACAAGAAGCAGAAGGAAGAGGTCGAGGTCCGCAACCAGACCGATAGCCTGTGCTACTCCACCGAGCAGACCCTCAACGAGCTGGGCGACAAGGTTTCCGCCGACGTGAAGTCCAAGGCCGAGGCCGCTATCGCCGACGCCAAGAAGGCGCTCGAGGGCTCTGACGTCGAGGCCATCAAGGCCGCTGGCGAGTCCCTGCAGTCCGTGGCCTACGAGCTGGCCCAGGTTGTCTACGCCGACGCTCAACAGCAGACCGACGGCGCCGCCGGTGCCCAGCCTGCCGACGATGACGTTGTCGACGCCGACTACGAGGTTGTGGACGACGAGGACAAGTAATCATGTCCGCTCGTAAAGCTCGCACGGAGGCGGCTGCCGCTGGCGCCGCCCCCGTTGACTCTGAGGAGAAGGACGTGAAGATTCCCGTAGAGGCCGTCGACGATACCGAGGCCAACGAGGCCGAGGCCGCCGAGGCTGCCGAGAACCAGGTAGAGGATTCCAACAAGGAGGCGACGATGACCGAGGACGAGATGGTGGAAGCTGCTATCCGCGCCGGTGAGGAAGCCGCCGACAACGACTTTAAGCTCAAGTTCGAGCAGGCCCAAAAGGAGCTTGCCGACGTGCGCAATGAGCTCGATGCTGCGGCAGAGGCTCAGAAGGCCGCCGAGGACAAGGCAAAGGACGCCACCGAGCGCACCGCCCGCCTACAGGCCGACTGGGAGAACTTCCGTCGCCGTACCGCCAACGAGCGTATCGCCGAGCGCGAGCGCGCGACCGAGAAGCTCGTCACTGCCCTGCTGCCGGTGGTTGACGATATCGAGCGTGCAATCGACCATGCCCGCAGCCAGGAGCTTTCCGACGACTTTAAGCAGTTCGTCGATGGCGTTGACGCGGTGCATGCCAAGCTGCTCGATGTGTTTGCGCACGAGGGCGTTGAGCCCATCGACCCCAAGGGCGAGGCGTTCGATCCGCTCGAGCACCAGGCCGTGGGGCGTGTCGAGGACGCATCGCAGTACGACGAGACCGTCAACGACGTGTACCAGAAGGGCTACCGCATGGCGGACCGCATTCTGCGCTCCGCGATGGTGACGGTGACCTACGGTGGCGAGAAGCGCCCCGCACCGGAGCCCGAAGCGGCGCCCGAGGATGCCGCGGCCGATACGGCCGAGAGCACCGAGGAGTAATTGAGAAGGGCCCCGGGGCAACACCCGGGGCCCTTTTAACCTTGACCTGCCATTTGGGGACGGGGTAGAAATGGCAGATTTCGTCTCTTGACAAGGCGCCGCCATGTGCATGCGCATGTGCGTCGCCGTTGTCAAGAGTGCGAGTATGAGTAAATCTGCCATTTCTACCCCGTCCCCAAATGGCAGGTACTAGAGGAGAGGAGCTACGATGGCTGCAGGCAAAACCTTCTATGACATCCTGGGCGTATCCAAGAGCGCCTCCGACAAAGAGATCAAGAGCGCGTTTCGCAAGCTTGCGCAAAAATATCACCCCGATGCCGGCGGCGACGAGGCCAAGTTTAAGGAGATTAGCGAGGCCTACGAGACGCTTTCGGACGAGAAGAAGCGCAAAGAGTACGACCAGATGCTCATGTTCGGCGGCATGCCGGGCGCGGGCGGCGCGTATAGCGGTGGCTACGGCGCCGGTGCCGGCGCGAGCGGCTGGGGCGATATCTTCGACAGTATCTTTAGCGGCAACGGCGCCTGGGGCAGCGACTGGGGCTCGGGCTTTGCCGGGGCTGCAGGCGCTGCCGGTGCCGGCGCGGGCCGCAGCCGTGCTCGCAAGGGCGGCGACCTGTCGCTGACCGTCGATGTGACGGCCGAGGACGCGTTTCGCGGCGTGACGCACAAGGTCACCTACCGCATTCCCTCGACGGGCGAGCAGCAGACCATCACGGTCTCGGTGCCTGCGGGCGCGGTCGACGGCGGCAAATTGCGTTACAAGCGCCGTGGCGAGTACGGCGTTGCCGGCGGCGAGCGCGGCGACCTGGTCGTGACCACGCATGTGGAGGAGCATCCGCTGTTTAAGCGTAAAGGTGCCGACGTGACCATGGAGGTGCCGATCTCGGTCTATGAGGCGGCGCTCGGCTGCACGGTGGACGTGCCGACGCCCGGCGGTGCGACGGTTCGTTTGAAGGTGCCCGCGGGTACCCAGACGGGCAAGAAGTTCCGCTTTAAGGAAATGGGGGCGCCCGACGTTAAGCACCGTGGCCGCACGGGCGCGCTGCTCGTCGAGATCAAGGTGCAGGTCCCCACGAACCTATCCGATGACGAGCGCGATGCCATGACCAAGCTGCGCGAGGCCGACACGCGCGATTATCGCGAGAAGGTCAACCGTTACAAGGCGACGTACTAGGGCGGTCGTGGCGCACACCCGCGCCCGCGGGCTTATGATGGACGATAACGAGACGGAAAGGGGTCAGGTGGCATGGCCGAGGACAATAGGAATAAACCGCTGTACATGATCAGCGTGGCGGCCGAGTTGACCGGCATGCATCCGCAGACTCTGCGCGTCTACGAGTCCAAGGGCTTGGTGAACCCCCAGCGCTCGGGCGGCAACACGCGCCTGTATTCGCGTGCCGATATTGAGCGTCTGGAGCTCATCAACCAACTGACCGACGAGGGCATCAACCTCGCCGGCGTGGTGCGCATCCTCGATATGAAGGAGCGTGCCGAGGAGCGCGATCGCGAGAACGAGAAGCTCCGCGCCCGCGTGCGCCAGCTCGAGGACGAGCTGCACGAGTACAAGATGCAGAAGAAGATCACCGCCCTGGCCCCGCGCGACGGCTCGGTTAACCCCGAACAGGTCATGCGCAAGCTGCTGGGTGCCGGCGGGGATTTGTAGTTACGCGGTTTTACCAAACCGCGTAACGGGCCGACGCTGCGCGCCGCCCAGGGCGACAATTTGTCATTCAAAAGGCAAGGCATGACCAGAAGGTCTATGCCTTGCCTTTTTCATGCCAACTTGTACGTTCTGGACGGCGCTCGCTGCCCGTCCTCTGCCTGCGGCGTTGCCTTGCTCCGGATACGGTAGGGTAGTCATTGGGGACGTTCTTAAATGACTAGTCAAAGGGGACACTCTTGCGGCACTTGGCAGTTGGGGACGTTCCTTTTGTGCCGGCACTTTGGGACACTCCTTGTCAGGAGAGTGATGCGAGGTGCTCGTCCTATGCTTTACCGAGATAAAGTGAACGTGCAGATTCGTAACCCGCTGGCAACCGTTCTATGGCACGATATTGAACGAATGTATGCTATGCGCCCGAGCCTTTCGGGCAGAGTGGGAGACAGTATGGTTAAGCTGTACGAGGACGGCATCTACCTGCGCGGCGGCAGCGAGGTTGTGCCTGCGGCCGAGGCTGCCGAGCGCGGTATTACGCAGACGCCTGAAGATGCCAAGCGCGGCACCATCGCGTATTCGATCCTCCAGGCACACAATACGTCTGGCGACCCAGAGGCACTCAAGATTCGCTTCGACGCCATGGCGAGCCACGACATCACCTTCGTTGGCATCATCCAGACGGCGCGCGCCTCGGGCATGGAGCAGTTCCCGCTGCCTTACGTGCTCACCAACTGCCACAACTCGCTGTGCGCCGTGGGCGGCACCATCAACGAGGATGACCATGTCTTTGGCCTTTCCGCGGCCAAGAAGTACGGCGGCATCTTCGTTCCGCCCCATATCGCCGTCATTCACTCCTTTATGCGCGAGAACTTCGCCGGTTGCGGCAAGATGATTCTGGGTTCCGACTCGCACACCCGCTATGGCGCCCTGGGCACCATGGCCGTGGGCGAGGGCGGAGGCGAGCTGGCAAAGCAGCTGCTGCGCGACACCTACGATGTCGCCTATCCCGGCGTCGTGGCCATCTACCTCACGGGTGCCCCGCGCCCCGGCGTCGGCCCGCACGACGTGGCGCTCGCCATCATCCGCGCCGTCTTTGCCAAGGGCTACGTCAAGAACAAGGTCATGGAGTTTGTGGGCCCGGGTATCGCGAACATGACGACCGACTACCGCAACGGCGTCGATGTCATGACCACCGAGACCACCTGCCTGTCGAGCATCTGGGCTACCGACGAGGACACACACGCGTTTTTGACCATGCACGGCCGCGGCGACGACTACCGCGAGCTCAAGCCCGCCGATGTCGCCTACTACGACGGCTGCGTCGAGGTCGATCTGTCGAGCGTCAAGCCCATGATCGCGCTGCCGTTCCATCCTTCCAACGGCTTCGAGATTGCCGAGCTCAACGAGAATCTCGAGGACATCC
>CAUAEH010000071.1 GCA_958427975.1 uncultured Collinsella sp.
TATCCAGCGCCACCGCAATGCCGTCTTCGTTATTATTGGCGGTCACCATCTGGGCCACAGCCTTGACCTCATCGATGGCGTTGCCCATGGCAACACCGGTTCCGGCCCACTCAATCATAGACTTGTCATTCTGGCCGTCGCCAAACGAGACGACCTCGCTGGCATCGATGCCGAGCTTGGGCAGGGCACCCTCGAGCGCGCGGGCCTTGTCAATACCGGGCGCCGTGTACTCAAAGTACCAGTCGGCCGTAAACATACCCGAAAGCGTCTGGGTAAAGGGCGCGTACATCTCCTCGTGATGCGCTTGCAGATAGGCCGGGTCGCCCGCCGTCAGCAGCTTGTCCACGGGATAAGCATCAGCGACCTCATGCAGGCTCTCCACCTCGCGAATCTTAAGATTGCACGCGTCGCGCTCATACTTGACGATGTTTTTCTGCGAGCCGTCAGGCAGCGTGATCATGCAATGGTACGAGTCCTCAACGTGCAGATCGCGACCGAGCGAAATCATAGGGATCACGTCAAAATTACGCAGGTGATCAATCAGGCGATGCAATTCGTCGGCAGGCATAGCCTGATCGAACAGCACTTCGTCGGTCTGGGCATCGACGACGTGAGCGCCGTTAAAGGCCACCAGCAAACCATCATGACTCTGAAGGTCGAGCTCCTGGGCCAGGGCGTGAAGACCCCATGCGGGACGACCCGAAGCCAAGATGAGCTTAATGCCCGACTCCTGCGCCGCGAGCAGCTTCTCGCGCGTACGCGGGCTAATGACCTTTTGGTCGTTGGTGAGCGTACCGTCGATATCCATTGCGATGGCTTTAATTGCCATATGTGCCTCCTTGCATCGTTTTTATCGCGCACTATCTTATCCGAGCCGGGGCACGTTCGCACAGCGCACGTATGACGGTTGCAAAACCACCCCATTTGAAACAAAGGCAAAAAAGTACTTGCAAAGACGCGTTCCGACATATAAGTTGATAAAAGACCGCCGTTGCGGTTTTAAGTAGATCGAGCATATGAAGTTTGAGTTTTAGCGTGTAAGAGAAGGAAGATCGGCAAAGTACAACCCCAAACGCAATGACAACTTAATGAGGTAACTGCCACATGTGAGGCACCCAGGACATTGCTGTCTCGATTTTGAGCACGATGCCTTCCGCCTTGCATGGGCCGTTCCATCCCGCCCCTGCAGCAACTGCCTCACGGGCTCATTGAAAACCGCATAGCACCCCAACGTCAGCACATCACCCACGGCAAGCACATCACTCACGACAACCAACACATCAACAAACAGCACGAACATCAACCGATTGGAGAAGCTATGACAAACCACCACGCTGAAGACGGCGATAAGAAAAGCATTCTGGATGCCCGAATTGAGCGAGCATATGCAAACGAATATGACGCCGCCTTTGCCGCCGCGACCATCAAGAACTACGCGTCGCTACCGCTCGCGACGATCTTGGCCGACCACCCTCAACTGCTGAAGCGCTGCACAAAGATCATGGGCGACCCCGACATTCGCAAGCTGACAGACCCCTATGCCCCAAAACGCGACAACGATTCGTACGTTCTTACCGTAGGCTGCCTAGCCCATATGCTTACGGCGCTCGACACGAAACTCAAGCTCGAATGGGAACCCGACGAGCGTCATGAACTCGAAAGCAAGCGGGACGCCCTGCGCACCGCACTGTTCCTTCCGTTGGACGGCCTCAAGCGCTGCAACGTCGAGCTCAATACACAGGCGCGGCAAAAGTCCGGGACCACGGGGCAGAAAACTCCAAGACCCCATGCGGCCATCGTCGACCGTAACCGATATAACCGCATGACCGCGCACTTTTCCGCCGAGGGAGCAGCCATAAGGACGCTGATCGACCTGCTGTGCCTCCTGAGCATCAACGAGCTATTTGAGGGCTATCTCGCCCTTGTTCCCGCGACGGCACCCAAGTCGGTAGCAAAGATCATCGAGACCTGCAGACGCCAGTTTGAGCGCCATCGCAATGGTAGCGAGATGAACGCCAGCATCGCGCAGTACTACGCGGCTCATTACAAAAATGACGGATGTGCCCCTGTCGAGCATCAGCTGCGGCTCGCCTACACCACGCCCACCGCAACGCTCCATCGCTTTGGAGCCCTTGGCGCTTGCGAGCCGCACGAACAGGCAGCCTGCCCCACAACCGGGCTCGATCTCAGGCTCGGACGAACCCTGTAGCCCGCCAGCCCCTCCGCGGGCAACAATCCTATTCCACAACACAACCAACAGAAAGGAGTCCTCATGGACACCAATCATTCCCCCATCATCAGCCCCCTCACCATGCGTGAATCCGCCCGAGGTATCACGCTCACCAGCATTTACGATGAGATGCTCGCCCGTCGCGAGCTCTCCGTCATGGGAAACATCGAAACCCCGATGGCCCACGACCTATGCCAGCAGATCCGCCTGCTAGATGCCACCGACCCCAGCCGCCCCATCACCATATTTGTCGCCAGCGCTGGCGGAAGCGTGCGATCGGGTCTTGCGATCTATGACGCCATGCGCCTCGCATCGTGCCCCATCCGCACCGTCTGCCTGGAATTCGCCGCGTCCATGGGCGCCGTGATCTTTATGGGCGGCGACAATCGCCGTATGGCGCCCCATGCAGAGCTCATGATTCACGACCCGCTGATCCCCCAGGGGGCAGGCGGCTCGGCACTTGCGCTGCAGGAAACCAGCCGGAGTCTTATGCAGACCCGCAAGACCCTCACGCAAATCCTCTCGGACCGCAGCGGCCTCACGCCCAAGCGCATCCAGTCCCTCACTGCAAAAGACACCTACCTTTCGGCCGAGCGCGCCGTCGAGCTCGGCTTTGCCCACGAAATCCTCTCGACCACCAAGGAGGTCGCCCATGTCTAACCTCACCAGCCGCCTCGCCGCATCTGAGTCCGCATCGTCCACCATCCTCGCCAAGGATCGAACGCTTTCCTGCGACACCCGCCAAACGGGACTCAACAACAACGCACTTGTGATCGGCCCCTCGGGAGCCGGCAAGACCCGAAACGTCCTCAAGCCCAACCTGCTGCAAATGAACGCAAGCTACATCGTGCTCGACACCAAAGGCACGCTCTGTCGCGAAGTGGGACCCGTGCTGGCAGCCCACGGCTACCGCGTGCAATGTCTCAACTTCGCCGACCTCAACACCGTCCCGGCCCTTGCGCCCGGCATCGAGCGCTGCGGCTACAACCCCCTGAGGCACATTCGCCGCAAGGCGGACGGCAGGCCCAACCAGCAGGGCATCCTCTCGGTGGCAAAGGCCATCTGCCCCATCGAGGACAACAACCAGCCTTTTTGGGATCATGCGGCGGCAAACCTGCTGTCGTGTCTTATCGCCTACGTCACCGAACAGCTACCCGCCGACGAGCAGACGATCAGCTCGGTCATCAAGCTGATCGAGCACCTGCAGGACGGTGCCACGGGTCGATTGTTTGACGACCTGATCACGACCGACCCCCAAAGCTATGCCCTCTCGCTATGGCGGCGCTACGCCATTACGCAAAATGCCGAGCGCATGCACGCGAGCATCGTCGGCATCCTTGCCGAAAAGGTCATGTGTCTGGGATTCGACGGTGCGGCACAGCTCTATCGTGAGTGTCATCAGGTGGACTTCGCTTCCATGGGACACACCCCCTGCGCCTTGTTCGTAACCGTGAGCGATATTGACCGCAATCTCGATCCGCTGACCGGCCTCTTTATTTCGCAGGCGTTTATGGGCCTCATTCGTGAGGCCGATAGGCAGCCCGACGGCAGCCTGCCCGTGCCCGTGCGCTTTATGCTCGATGACTTCGCAAATCTGCAGATCCCCCAGATCGACAACGCGCTCTCGATTATCCGAAGCCGCAACATCTGGGCAACGCTGCTGCTGCAGTCGACCAACCAGCTCGATGCGCTCTATGGCGAGGCACGCGCACGCTCCATCATGGGCAACTGCGACACGCATCTGGTGCTGGCGTTCCAGGATCCCGAGAGTGCCCGGGTGTTTTCCGACCGCGCCGACGCGCTGCCCAGCACGCTCATGGCGACGCCGATCGATCGCTCGTGGCTCTTTGTACGCGGTCGCACTCCCGAACAGGTCGAGCGCTTTAGGCTCGAAGACCATCCGCTCTACGGGGAGCTGCCCGAGGCGCAGCGAGGCCATGCGGAGGCCGAGATCTAGGCGCAGGGTTCTCGCAGCGCGCGGCGCCCCGGCGATGTTCCACAAAGGCCGTGCGCCCCGGGACCACGGCAAAGCAAAGGGGCCCGCATCCCAACGGATACGGGCCCCTTTCAGCCATAAGCCAACTCGGCCGTAAAAACTACTTGCGATGCGCGCGATAGAACTCGATGAGCGCCTGGGTCGAAGCGTCCTGCTCGGCCTTGGCGGCATCGTCGTGGAAGGCAGGGGTGATCTGCTTGGCAAGCTGCTTGCCCAGCTCAACGCCCCACTGGTCGTAAGAGTCGATGCCCCAGACCGTGCCCTCGACAAACGTGATGTGCTCGTACAGGGCGATGAGCTCGCCGAGTGCGAACGGGGTCAGCGTGTCGCCGAAGATCGAGGTCGTCGGGCGATTGCCCTCAAAGCAACGGGCCGGGACGATCTGCTCGGGCGTGCCCTCGGCGCGCACCTCATCGGCCGTCTTACCAAAGGCGAGTGCCTTGGTCTGGGCCAGGAAGTTGCCCAGGAACAGCTCATGCACGTCCTGACCGCTATCGGTCGCAGGGTTGGCGGTATTGGCGAAGGCAATGAAGTCGGCCGGAACCACCACGGTGCCCTGGTGCAGCAGCTGATAGAAGGCATGCTGGCCGTTGGTGCCGGGCTCGCCCCAGAAGATCTCACCGGTATCGGAGGTCACGGCGCTGCCGTCCCAACGGACGTGCTTGCCGTTGGACTCCATGGTGAGCTGCTGCAGGTAGGCCGGGAAGCGGTGCAGATACTGGCAGTACGGAAGCACGGCGTGGCTCTTGGAACCGAAGAAGTTGACGTACCAGACATTGAGCAGGCCCATCAGCGCGACGGCGTTGTTCTCGAGCGGGGTGTTGCAGAAGTACTCGTCGATGGCGTGGAAGCCTTCGAGGAACTGCTGGAAGCGCTCGGGGCCGAGCACGACGATCAGCGACAGGCCCACGGCGGAGTCAACGGAATAGCGGCCGCCAACCCAGTTCCAGAAACCGAAGGCGTTGGCGGGGTCGATACCGAAGGCCTCGACCTTCCCGACTGCGGTGGAAACGGCGCCGAAGTGCCTTGC
>CAUAEH010000072.1 GCA_958427975.1 uncultured Collinsella sp.
CGCCGTCGCCATCACCACGCTGGTTGTCGGCCCTCCGGTCACGATGATCGTGCTCGGCGCTGCCGGTCAGGCTCCGATCGGCTGGTCGCTCGTGGGCGCCATCCTGCCGATCGTCGTCGGCATTATTCTGGGCAACCTCTTCCCGAGCTTTAAGAAGATGATGGCACCGGCACTTTCCGCCATCATCGTGCTCGTCTTCTTTGCCATGGGCTCGACGATGACCTTTGGCCAGCTCATTAATGGCGGTCTCCCCGGTATTCTGCTCGGCGTGATCTGCTCGGTGGTCTTTGCAATTCCCGTTATCGCGGTCGATAAGCTCACGGGCGGTACGGGTGTCGCAGGTGCGGCCATTTCGAGCTGCGCCGGAGCCAATGTGGCCACGCCTGCTGCCATGGCAAGCGTCAACGGGGCCATGTACGGTGGCGCCGTGCTCGCGACGGCTACGGCACAGGTTGCAGCGTGCGCTATCGTGACGGCCATTTTGACCCCGCTGGTCACCAGCTGGTGCTACAAGCATTTTGAGGGCCAGCAGAGCAACGGCAAGGCAACGACCGACAAGGCCTCCGCAGCCGCCTAATGCCAAACGGTAATCAAAGCTAAAAACTAGCTACGCCACAGGGCGGCCACGGGGGATCCCGTGGCCGCCCTGCAGTTTCTGTAGGGTCTCTGGGACACTTTACCCTGCTAAAGCTGGCATAACAGCTAGAGCGAACGTCGTACAAAGGCAAGGAAAAATAACATACAAATCGGTGAACGGTAGTTGTTCGCGCTCGCGTTTCCTGCGGATTTGTAAAAAACGCCCTTATGATATAAAAAAAGAAACATATAACAGCCCAGATGGAGAGGGTCGCTATGTTATCCTTCTCAGACGGGTGAAATCTTGGGTTTTGGGTTGTAGTTCCAAGGTGGACAAACGTTTTCTCTGCACCAGCGTGTGGTGAAGAACGGAAGAAGCCGGTAGTGCAAGCCGAACATTCAAGAATTCAATAAGCAGCGGTGTGAGAGAGCGCCGCATTACACGTAACTAGGAGCGTGGTTACACAATGCAGGAGGCATGGGAAGGCTTCAAGGAAGGCATCTGGACGGGAGAAGTTGACGTCCGAGACTTCATCCAGAAGAACTACACCCCCTACGAGGGCGACGAGTCGTTCCTCGTCGGTCCGACCGAGCGTACCAAGGAGCTGTGGGGCGAGGTTCTCGACCTGCTGCTTAAGGAGCGCGAGCAGGGTGGTGTCCTCGATATGGACACCAAGATCGTCACGGGTATCGTGAGCCACCCCGCTGGCTACATCGATAACGCCCACCGCGAGAAGGAGACCATCGTCGGTCTCCAGACCGACAAGCCGCTCAAGCGCGCTCTGCACGTCAACGGTGGTATCCGCATCGCTTGCCAGGCTGCCAGCCAGCACGGCTACAAGGTCGACGAGAACGTTGTCGAGCGCTACACCTTCGAGCGCAAGACTCACAACGCTGGCGTCTTCGATGTCTACACCCCCGAGATGCGTGCTTGCCGCTCGGCTCACATCATCACCGGTCTGCCCGATGGCTATGGCCGCGGCCGTATCATCGGCGACTACCGTCGTGTTGCCCTGTACGGCGTCGACTACCTGATCAAGGACAAGGAGGCCCAGAAGGCTTCCACTCCGACGGTCATGACCGCCGACAACATCCGCGATCGTGAGGAGCTGCAGGAGCAGATCCGCGCCCTCGGCGAGCTCAAGATGATGGCCGAGACCTATGGTTTCGATATTTCCAACCCTGCTACCAACACGCAGGAGGCCATTCAGTGGATGTACTTCGCCTACCTTGCTGCCGTTAAGGAGCAGAACGGCGCCGCTATGTCCATCGGCCGTACCTCTACGTTCATCGACATCTATGCTGAGCGCGACCTTGCCAACGGTACCTTCACCGAGGAGCAGATCCAGGAGTTCGTGGATCACTTCATCATGAAGCTCCGCATGGTCAAGTTTGCCCGTACCCCCGAGTACCAGGCCCTGTTCACCGGCGACCCGCAGTGGGTCACCGAGTCCATCGGCGGCATGGGTGTTGACGGCCGTACGCTCGTTACCAAGATGAGCTACCGCTACCTGCACACGCTCGAGAACATGGGCACCAGCCCCGAGCCCAACATGACCGTTCTGTGGTCGACCCGTCTGCCCGAGAACTTCAAGAAGTTCTGCGCCAAGACTTCTGTCGCCAGCTCCTCGATCCAGTACGAGAACGACGACCTCATGCGCGTTTACCACGGCGACGACTACGGCATCGCCTGCTGCGTGTCCTCCATGCGCATTGGCAAGGAGATGCAGTTCTTCGGCGCCCGTGCCAACCTGGCCAAGTGCCTGCTGTACGCACTCAACGGCGGCGTCGACGAGGTCTCCAAGAAGCAGGTCGGCCCCAAGTATCGCGCCGTCGAGGGCGATACGCTCGATTACGACGACGTTGTGGCCAAGTACAACGATATGATGAAGTGGCTCGCTGGCGTGTACGTCAACTCGCTGAACATCATTCACTACATGCACGACAAGTATTGCTACGAGCGCATTCAGATGGCTCTGCACGACAAGCACGTGCACCGCTGGTTCGCTACGGGCATCGCTGGCCTTTCCGTCGTGGCTGACTCCCTGTCCGCCATCAAGTACGCCAAGGTCCACCCCGTCCGTGACGAGAACGGCATCATCGTCGACTTCGAGACCGAGGGCGAGTTCCCCAAGTACGGCAACGACGACGACCGCGTCGACCAGATCGCTCACGACGTTGTGCACCAGTTCATGGAGTACATCCGCATGAACGACACCTACCGCAACTCCGTGCCCACGACCTCGGTTCTGACCATTACCTCCAACGTCGTGTACGGTAAGAAGACCGGCTCCACGCCCGACGGCCGCAAGGCTGGTCAGCCGTTCGCCCCGGGTGCTAACCCCATGCACAAGCGCGATAGCCACGGCGCCATCGCTTCGCTGTCTTCGGTTTCCAAGCTCCCGTTCCGCGATGCTCAGGACGGCATCTCCAACACCTTCTCCATCATTCCGAGTGCGCTCGGCAAGGAGGACCAGGTGTTCTTTGGCGATATCGACCTTGATCAGCTGGGCGAGTAACTATTGTTAGTGCTATACTAACAATAACGATTACTGATTAGCGCGCCGGTTTCGGCCGGCGCCTGTCAATCGAAGGAGACACATTATGAAGGTTTCTGAAGTTTCCGAGACTCAGGCCGATAACCTGGTCCACATGCTCGACGCTTACGCCGAGAAGGGTGGCCACCACCTGAACATCAACGTCTTCAACCGTGAGACGCTGCTCGACGCTCAGGCTCACCCCGAGAAGTACCCGCAGCTGACCATCCGCGTTTCCGGCTATGCCGTGAACTTCCACACGCTCACCAAGGAGCAGCAGGACGAGGTCATTGCGCGTACCTTCCACGACAAGTTCTAAAGGGACTCAACTCCCACCGGAGACCCGGTAAGGCCTACGCACTTTGCCTCTCAAACGTCCTCGCCGCTTCGCGGCTGCGGAATGTTTGCGAGACAAAGTGCTCCCGGCCTTGCCGGGTCTCCTGCGTTGTCGTCCTTTAGGGAACCACGCTAAATTAAATTGGTGTCCTCGGACATGCAAAGAGGCTCGCTGCGCACTTCGTGCGGCGAGCCTCTTTGCGTCCTGCGGAATGTTTTGGGAGGTAGCCCAAACAGCCCCGGCGGGGGTCCTGTGTAGTCACCCTTTAGGCGGAACTCTCCTAATTATTTGGATGAGTCGTTTACTTACTTGTACTGTTACCGTCTTCCCGCTCTTGTTGGGGTATGCTTTGTTCGTATGTAAACGTATGACATGTTGATGGGGGAGGGTGCTATGGCTCGCGAGGGCGCTCGTTCTAAGGATTCGGCTAAGCCTGGCATCAAGGAAGTTGCAGCGGTGGCGGGGGTTTCGCCTACTACGGTATCTCGCGTGCTTAATAATCGAGGCTATATTAGCCAAGAGACCCGCGATAAGGTCCATGCCGCGATGAAGCGCATCAACTATACGCCCAACGATATCGCCCGTGCCATGCTCAACGGTCGCCTGAATCTAATAGGTATGATCGTCCCCTATGTCAGCAGCCCGTTTCATGCCCAAGCGGTCCAAGCCGTTGAGCGTACCCTGGCCGAAAACGGTTTTAAGATGTTGCTGTGCAATAGCGCCAATCGACCTGATCTTGAGCGTTCTTATATCGATATGCTTCGGCGCAATATGGTTGATGGCGTCATCGTCAACTCGCTTAATATCGGTGCCGAGGCGTATGCCGAGATGGGCTTGAGTCTGGTTGGTATCGACTGCGACCTTGGCGAGACCTCTGTTCAGATTGCGAGCGACAGCTATGGCATCGGCGAACTTGCCACGCGTCGCCTGATCGATGACGGGTGTTCGCGCATCTTGTGCCTGCGCAACAATAGCCGCATGCGTATGCCTGCCAATAAGCGTACCGATGCCTACCACGATGTTGTGGAGCAGGCTGGTTTGCCCGCGCTTGTCCGTGAGGTCGAGTTCGTTAAGTCCGACGACGAAAAGAGTGCGGTCGTTGCGAAGATCCTCGATGAGAACCCCGATATTGACGGCATCTTTGCGGGAGACGACACGATGGCGGCCATCTGTCTCAACGTGATGAAGCAGCGCGGCTTGAGCGCTCCGGACGATATTAAGGTCGTGGGCGCGGATGGTGCCCACCGTACCATGACGTTTATGCCTGACTTAACAACCGTACGTCAAGATATCGATCGCATAGGAAAGCTCGCGGCCCAATCTATTATCGCTCTTGTTAACGGCGAAAAGCCCGAATCGAATACCAAGCTTCCTGTCGAACTTATCGAGGGTAAAACCGCGTAATTCACCCCGCGCCAAAAGAATCCCTCAAACGCCTCCAATAACCGTTCGCCGGCATATGTCAACCGTTTGCCGACGACTGGAACTGCGAAAAGACGTATTGGTGTGAAAACGTTTGACATATGAAAACGGTTGACATATCTTGCAGTTGTACCGAGTTAGTATCACGTGGGAAGGAAGTCTCGGATGCACAAGGTGTATTACCAGCCTGAGGGAATTTGGGTAGGC
>CAUAEH010000073.1 GCA_958427975.1 uncultured Collinsella sp.
ATTGGAAGAATGCATGCTTATGCGGCCTCCTCGATGTCCACCAAAAGGTTGCGCATGGGGTGTGCTGCTAGGTCCCGTGCGCTGGCAGTATTATGCCGCGGCTGCTGCAAAGAAGCGCTAAAGAAAGGCTTAACCTGGTTTGGTTTTACGATGAAACTGCAGGTCAGAAGTATCGAGTAACACTCTTGAAAGGTTTTGAGCTTAAGGACTTTCTAAGGTTTGTGGTGCGGATGTGGCTCGCCTGTGCGGGGCGTGTGGATGGCTCGTTCCTAGCGCTGCGGCTCTGCGGCGCGCACCTGCTCGATGACCTTTTCCATCGTGGCGTCGATGCGGTCTTTTTTGAGCTCGCATTCCCAGATGGTTATGGGTGTCCAGCCCATTTGGGTAAGCGCGGAGATGGCGGCTCGGTCGCGCTCGACGTTGCGACGGAACTTTGCCTCCCAAAACTCAACGTTGCGCTTGGGCTGGCTTGGATTGCACTTAGGACAGCGGTGCCAAAAGCAGCCGTTGACGAAGATGGCGATCTTGCGCCCGGGAAAGGCAATGTCGGGCTTGCCGGGAACCTTCCATTCCAAGCGATAACCCGTAAGGCCCGCTGCGCGCAGGCGCTGGCGAACGAGCAGCTCGGGCTTGGTGTTGGCGCGCTTGTTGCCCTTCATGGACTTTTTGATGGCGGCGCGACGGCGGACCAGTTCGCGCTCGTCAGCGGAGAGGTCCGAGGTATCGATGCCGTCGAGCAGACCGGGCTTGGGACGCTTTTTGCTGCGGCGCTTAGGTGCGCGCTTGGGTTTGGCGGCGGGGTGTTCGGTCGTGGCGGCCTTGGCATCTTTGGCAGTGCTGTTGGCCTCAAGCCGATCTTCCTTCAGCTCAATCAGGGCATCGATAAGCCCCTTGTCGGCGGGCATCCATTCCACCGTGGCAAGCGAGGTGCGCGGAATCCAGCGGATATCGAGCTGGCGGTCGTGCTTCTGAGGCTCATCGGATTCATCGGCGAGCGAGCAGTAGTAGCACTCCATGGAGAGATGAAAATCGGGGTAGTCATACTCAACGGTATAGAAATCGCGCAGGTTGGTGACTTTGACCTGCAGCTCTTCCATGAGCTCGCGGCATACGGCGTCCTCGGGCGTCTCGCCGCGCATGAGCTTGCCACCGGGGAACTCCCAAAGTCCCTGCATGTCGCCATAGCCGCGCTGCACGGCCAGTAGCTCGTCGGATCCTTCCTTGCGAATGATCCCAGCGGCAACATGAACAGTCTTCAACAGGAGTCCTCTCTCAACATCAACACGTGGCAGGGTAGCTACGCGTACCTTACACAACGGTAAGGCAAGCGTAAGCCATATCGATGGTAGCCGACTCGTCTTCTTGCGACTATAGATGCCGTAGACTAATTGCAAGAAAGGACTCGGTATGCAAACCACGCACATGGCGACCCCGGTACTGGAGGCCGCGCATCTCGAAAAGGTATACGGAGCGCTGGGCAACGTGACCCGCGCGCTCAACGACGTCAGCTTTACCGTCAACCGCGGTGAATTTGTTGGCATCATGGGCGCTTCGGGCTCGGGCAAGTCGACGTTGCTCAACTGCGTGTCGACCATCGATAGCGCCACAAGCGGCACGATCCGCATCAACGGCCAGGACGTAACGCGCATGAAGCAGGCTAAGCTTTCGCAGTTCCGCCGCGAGGAACTCGGCTTTATCTTCCAGGACTCCAACCTGCTCGATACGCTCACGGCACGCGAGAACATCGCCCTGCCGCTCACCATCGCCCGCACAAACTCGGCAGAGATCTCGACCCGCGTGCAGGATGTGGCAGCGCGCCTGTCCATCAGTCAGGTGCTCGACAAGTATCCCTACCAGATGTCCGGCGGTCAGCAGCAGCGCGTCGCCGCGGCTCGCGCGCTCGTCACCGACCCCACCATGATCATGGCCGACGAGCCCACCGGCGCCCTCGATTCCAAGAGCGCTCGCCTGCTGCTTGAGAGCCTGGAGGCCCTCAATTGCCGCCTACGCGCCACCGTGCTCATGGTCACGCACGACAGCTTTGCCGCCAGCTACACGAGCCGCGTCCTGTTTATCCGCGACGGCAATATCTTCACCGAGCTGCGCCGCGGCGACACCGACCGCCGAGAGTTCTTCGACCGCATTATGGAGGTCGTTGCCATGATGGGCGGTGAGGGCTCCGATGCTCTGTAAACTCGCTTGGGGCAACGTCCGCCGCGCCGGCCGCGACTACCTCGTCTACCTTTTGACGCTCACCCTGGGCGTCACGGTCTTCTATGCCTTTAACACCATCTCGATGCAGGTCGACATCGCCGGCATCGATGAAAAGGGCTTGGCGCAGGTTATGGGCAGCATGCTCGGCAACCTGACGTACTTTTTGGCCGGTGTCATGGCCTTTTTAATGGTGTATGCCAATAACTTCATCATGAAACGCCGCAAGAAGGAGTTTGGCCTGTACCAGGTGCTCGGCATGGGGCGCGGGCGCGTCGCCACGATCATGGCGCTCGAGACGGTGATTGTCTCGGTCGGCGCCTTTGTCGCCGGCATTGTGCTGGGTGTGGGACTCTCCCAGCTCATGACGTTCTTTACGGCCTCGCTCTTTAAGACACAGATCGCCAATTTCCACTTCTTTTTCTCGGTGCATGCGTTCAATCTGACCCTTGCCTGCATGCTCGTAATGTTTGTGCTCACGCTACTGCTGAACCTTCGCGCCGTGCGTCGTACCAAACTCATCGAGCTTATGGGTGCCGAGCGTCGCAACGAGAGCATCAAGACACGCAACCCCTGGATTGCGATTGCCATCTTTGCCGTGGGCGTGGCGCTTGTGGGCGTGGCCTATTACCGTCTGCTACGTGATGGGTTCCCGCTAACCGCGATGGACAGCAAGCTGCAAGAGGCCATGAACCAGTTTGGCATTACGACCGCTATGGTTACCGTGGGCACCTTTGCCCTGTTCTGGGGACTCTCGGGCATGCTCATCAAGCTGCTGCAGAGCCTGCGCGGCGTGTATTGGCGCGGCCTCAACATGTTTACCGTGCGCCAGCTTGCGGCCAAGGTCAACACGGTGTGCTTTTCGATGGGCGTCATCGCGATGCTCCTGTTTTTGGCCATCACCTCGGTGACGTGCGGTATGTCGATTGCCAACGTGATGAACGAGAACCTGGAGCGCTATAACCCTGTTGACGTGTCACAGACGTATGTCTATTACACGCCCGATACGCTCGACTACTACAAAGAGTACATCAATCCGTCTGAAGCCGATCGCATGGTGCTGGCCGATAGTACGGTCGATTTGTACTCCGCATGGCACGGCGATCCATGGCACGGCGATCGTAAGGGCAAGTCGGCGGACAACAACGACGAGACCGGCAAGAAGGTCAATATTGCCGATGTTGCCGGTGAGCATGTGCAGATCGATTCGTATCTGAGTTACCCGCTTGGCGGTTCGGATCCTTCGGTGACTCCAAGTGAAATGTGCAAGGCCATGGGCGAAAAGCTTCCCAAGGCGTTCGGGGGTAGCAATGCCGATACGATGGGTCTGCTTGTGACGCCGGCGAGCCAGTACAACAAACTGCGTCAGATGATGGGCGAGGAGCCGGTGCACATCGGTCACGACCAGTATCTGCTCACGTGTGATATGGGCGGCGAGCTGGTCGACCTGTACACCAAGTATATGGCTGGCGGCCATGCCCTTACCTTCGGCGGGCATACGCTCAAGCCCGCAACCGATAAGTCGGACGAAGATGCGGCGGCCATCGCCAACTCGGCGATGGGCAGTAATGGGGGTACCGTCGTCGTTGCCGACGAGCTGTTGTCCCAACTTAATCTGCAGCCGTATTCCAGTAGTCTGCTCGTTAACTACAAACAGGGGATGGATACGACCGAGGCAGACGAGAGTATTAAATACACTGTGCTCGACAATCTGCTCGTTGACGGCAAGGAGCCGGGGTCGTGGGGAACCTTCATCACACGCTCCGAGATGTACGCGCAAGCAGCGCAAATGAACGGTCTTATTAGCTACCTAGCCATCTACATCGGCTTTGTATTGGTCGTTGCATGCGCGGCGATTCTGTCGATCCAGCAACTCTCCAACGTGGCCGACGGCAGCCGCAGCTATCGTGTGCTGGCACAGATCGGTTGCGACGACCGCCAGATTCGCCATTCGGTGATGGCGCAGCAAGCGGTATTCTTCCTGTTCCCGCTGGCAGTGGGCCTGGCACACTCCTTTGTGGCACTTAAGGTGATCATCGAGCTGGTGAGCATTTTCGGAAATATGAGCATCGGCGGCACCGTGGGCCTCACCTGTGCGATTTTCCTGGCAGCATACGGTGGCTACTTCCTGGTGACCTACCTCATGAGCACCGGCATGGTGCGAGCCGCCATCGCTACCCGCTACAGCGAGTAACAAGCGGGCAAAACCGTCGCAAAATTAGAGGCGTATGACCGCCGCGAAGGGACCAGGGGCCCTTTCGCGGCGGTTTTTGCCAATCTGGTGCGTCTCAGATACAAGTGAGTAGACTTTTTTGAACCTGCCGAGCACATCGCGACAAATGCTCAATAAAACCGCAGGTCAGAGCTATGTCGTTTTGGGGCGTGCTCGGCCTTCTGCAAAAAGCCTACTCACTTGGTTTTTCTGCTAGAAGACCGCCACGAGGGAAGGCAACTCCCCCGGGTAGTCGTTGGGGACGTTCTTAAACGACTAGTCAAACAAGAACGTCCCCAATGACTACTTTGCGGGCAGCTAAAAGAGCCCCATCCTAAATTAGCTACCCCGCCAACACCGCAGGTAGAGCAAAAGTCAGCGAAAGCCCGCCAGAGCGAGCAAGGTGCCTTGAAGCGAGGCGGCATTGACCTTCTGGTCATGCCGCCGAAGCTGAAAGGCAGATTGCCGCTCTGGCGGGCTTGCAGCGTCGAGCCGTTACGGCGTTTGGTAAAACGCCGTAACTCTAAATCCGCTCCGCGATCTCGTGGATGAGGTAGTCGGTCTTTTCCCAGCCCAGGCACGGGTCGGTGATCGATTTACC
>CAUAEH010000074.1 GCA_958427975.1 uncultured Collinsella sp.
GCCTGCAGCACGATTGCCGCGGCGACGCCCCAGGTACTCGGGGCCGCCCAGGGCGCTATGGCGCCGTCTTGCGCGTTCGCGCGGCGCCGGCGCTTCCAGAGCGGACGGCACTGTGGATTAAACGCACGCAGCGAAAACTCAAAGATGATGCCGCGCACCAGGAGCTCTTCGCAAAACGGAGCGCCGAGCACTGTGGTCAAGACAGCAAGAAGGCTGGTATCGCCCATGCCCGTCTCCTCGACGAGCTCGCTATAGTCTGCCGCGACCTCGGGCAGCAGCGACAGTACGCCGTCGCATAGGTAGCTAATGACCACCTGCATGGATAGGCCGATCACGACAACGCAAGCAATGCGCTTCCATGCCGCGCCTGCTCCCCCGCCGAGTGGGCGTTCGCCTTGCCGGCGCGCCATGAAGGAGCGGGGCCACAGATAGCGCCACCACAGCAGCGCCATCAAAAATGACGCCGTCTGAGCGGCAGCCTGGAACCATTGGATATCGAGATTGTCGATCGGATAGCCCGTCAGCACCGACACGGCATCGAGAACTGAAAACAGAACCATGCTCAGGGCAATATCGGCAGCAACAATACCAAAACAGGCAAGCGCCCAAATCATCGCATTGAGCATGCCAACCTCCTCAAAACCCGGCACTTAGGGACGTTCCTTAACTGCCGGCAGAAAAGGAACGTCCCCAAGTGCCGGCAGTTTGGGACGGTCATTGTTGACGAGAATCGGGCGCAGCGCCAAAGGCCCCGTTGGGCGAAATGTCGAACGGGAAGGTGCCGCAGCGATTGAACGCGGCGATAAACATGCGGATGGCGTTGGACGGCGTGGTGCCCACGAGCTGGGTTGCCGCCGCGAAGGCCGCCTTTTCCTCGGGCAAGACCTTCGCGACAACCGGGGTCATGTGTTCTGCCATGGCGCTTCCTTTTTGAAACGACGGTGATGCGGATAGATGCGGGCCACGCGGCTGGGCGACGGGCTGTGAAGGCAACCCGATTGGCCCGCATCTGGAGTTTGTTTCTACGGCGTTGGTATTACTTGGTATTCCTAAGTATTACCCCGCAGATAGAATACCATACCCGGCCCTATGGAGACGGAGAAAAACGGATCATTTTGTTGCTGGGTAAGTATTTAGAGCGTGATGATGTCCGAGATATTGAGGGCCCGAGCGTCAGCGGAATCGTGCGTGGCAAGCAACAGCATACGGCCGTCGAGCAAGTCGAGCACGGCCTCGGCGCATGCGTCGCGCGCAGCGGTATCTAGACCGGTAAAGGGCTCGTCCAGAATCACCGCGTCGCCTGGGCACAGCAGGGCTCGGGCAATCTCGACGCGACGGCGCTGCCCGCCCGAGAGCTCGGCCACACGAGCATGTACATCGACCCCCGGCACCAGCAGGCGCAACAGGGCTGCGGCACTCGAGGCATCCACGCGCGCGTCGGCGCACACCAGCACGTTATCCAAAGCCGAGGAGCCCTCTACCAGGCGCACATCCTGAAACACCATGGAGCACGGCGCGCACTCGCCCGCCGCCAGCGCAAGCAGCGTCGACTTGCCCACGCCCGAAGCGCCCATCACGCAGGTGCGCCCACCAGCAGAAACGCGAAGTACCAGTCCATCGAGCGCCGGCGCCCAGGGCGCTCGGTCGCCCACGGCGAGCGCAAGCTCCGCAGCAGCCCTGCCGCCAGCAGAGCCGCCCGCACGTCCGCGACTACCACACCCATGCGCCCGCACGGCAGCGCGCCACGCTACGGGCCCCGAAACCCGCAGCAGCCACACCAGCACACGCTCGCACGCCCACGAGGCGGCAACGACCAGCACGGTCCACGCCAGCAGGTCAGCCGTCTCGATGAGCAGCTTCGCCTGATAGATGCGTTCGCCTACGGTGCCCGTCGCCATGCCGATGAGCTCCGCCGCCACGCCGGCCTTCCAGCTCATGCCAATCACGGCGCGGGAACACGAAAGCACAAACGGCAGGACCTCGCGCCAGGTGTGGGCGCAAAACAGACGCCAACCCCGCACGCCATGCAGACGAAACATCTGCTCCAGTGGCTTATCCGCTTGCGTCAAACCCTCAACCAGCGAAAAATACACGCCCGGAAGTGCCATCAAAAAGACCGCCGCAATGCTCACGCGCGCCGACCCCAACCAAATGAGCAGCAGGACCACCACGCAGGCAACCGGTGTCGCCTTAACAAACGAAAGCGCAGGCGCCACCAAGCGGGCAAACGCCCGCGAGCGCGACGAAATTCCGGCCAGCAAACCACCGCACACCGCGGCAAGTGCCAAACCGCCTAGAATCCGCGCACCCGAGCCCGCCAGAATCGCCCACGTGCCGGCATCGCATACCAGCCGCAGCAACGCCACCACAACAGCACCCGGACCCGGCAAAATCAGCGGCTGTGCCACCAGCGCCGCCACGAAGACCCACACGGCAAGCCAAAAGGCGGCAACGGCACCTGCTGCCGCCACCGCCTTCATACGCTCTATCATTTGTCGAGCAAACGCACGCACGGGTTACTCCATGTAGTAGAAATCATCAGCCGGGAGCTTGCTGCCCACGGCGCTCGCGTCCGCATCGGCCAGCACCTTCAGGTACCCACCGAGCGCGGCCTTCATATCCTTCCCTGTCTGGCAGACAAGCATGCACCCGGGAATCGCCTTTTCGGCAATCGTGGCGTTATCCACGATGCCCGCATCGACCACGGCCTGCGCCCAGTCCGCCGGCGCCGCGTTCACGGCCTCAACGCTCGCAACATGGCAGCTCAGGAATTCCGCCACGGCCTCGGGATGCTCCTCGGCAAAGGCACGGCGCACCACGGTCACACCCGTCAGCAAGCGCGAGCCCGTGTCTCCTGCCAGCTCGTCCCACACATCGGTCAGGCTCACCGGTGCCGACAGCTTGCCCTCGCTCTTGGCGATGGCCGCCGTCTTGAACGGCTCGGGTAGCACGCCCACGGCAGTCGGGTCGGCAAGCAGAGCCGAGAGCACCTCGGTAGGCTCGCTCTTAAACTCGAGCGCCACCTGACCGGCCAAGCCCGCGCGCTCCAGCAGGTAGTTCATGACGTACTCCGGCGTGGTGCCCTTGCCCGTCATATAGACGGTATGGCCCGCCAGATCGCCAAACGAGGCCACACTCGCGTCGCCCGTCACCACGTTCAGCACGCCCAGCGTGTTGATGTCGATGACCTGCACCGCGCCCTCGGTCTTGTTGTAGAGCACGCTCGCCACGTTGGCGGGCACCAGGGCGATATCGATATCGCCCTGAATGACCTTGGGCACAATCTCGTCGGCGGCAGTGTTGATCGCAAAGTCGAACTCATTGTCCGTCTCGCCATCGGCTGCCTGGTCCATAAACTGCACCAGACCGATCGACGTCGGACCCTTGAGCGAGGCGACGTGCACCTCGACCGGCTCTGCGGCAGCACCGGCGCCGTCCGTGGCAACCGAGCCCGCGGCGGACCCGGCACCGGCAGCCCCGCCGCCACAGCCCGCGAGCGCAAGTGACAGGGCGCCCGCGGCGAGCGCCGAGGCAAACCCCCGGCGCGACATCTCAACATCAAACGCGCGCATCGCTAGCATGTCCCCTCGTTAGGCATCGTCCATGCGTGATGGTCGGTATGCAGCAGCTCCTCGGCCAGTGGCGAGAGCGGCTCGCCTAAGAACTCGCGGTAGCACGCCTGGACATCAGGATTCTCATGCGAGAAGCGAATCTCGGCGTTCGCATCGAGGCCCCAGAGCACCTGGCCACGCTCGGCAGCTAGCTCGCAACCGTCGTGGATGGGCTGACCGCCACCACCGACGCAGCCGCCGGGGCACGCCATGACCTCGACGAAGTCATAGCTCACGCGGCCGTCGCGAATCGCGTCGAGCAGACGGGCGGCATTGCCCAGCCCGTGTGCCACGGCGACGCGCACCTTGGTGCCATCGATATCGGCGACGGCTTCCTTCCAGCCATCCAGGCCACGCACGTCGGTAAAGAAATCGGCATCCGGGTTCTTGCCCGTCACCAGGTAATATGCCGAGCGCACGGCGGCCTCCATCACGCCGCCCGTGGCGCCAAAGATCACGCCCGCGCCCGTGCCAAAGCCCAGCGGCGTGTCGAGCGGCTCCTCGGTAAGTGTGTCGACGCTCACGTGGCTCGCGCGGACCATGCGCACCATCTCGCGCACCGTCAGCGCAACGTCCACGTCGGGCGCGCCGCCCTCGCCCATCATGCTCGGCAGCGCGCACTCAGCCTTCTTGGCCGTACACGGCATAACGGACACCACAAACAGGCGCTCGGGCTCCACGCCCAGCACCTTGGCGTAGTAGGTCTTGGCGATGGCGCCGAACATCTGCTGCGGCGACTTGGACGTGGACAGGCTGTCGACAAACTCCGGATAGCGCGCCTTCACAAAGCGCACCCAACCCGGGCAGCAGCTCGTAAACATGGGCCAGCCGCGGCTGTCGCCTTCGCCCTTAGCGGCCTTGCCCAGGCGCTCGAGCAGCTCGGAACCCTCCTCCATAATGGTGAGGTCGGCCGAGAA
>CAUAEH010000075.1 GCA_958427975.1 uncultured Collinsella sp.
GATGTCGTGAACAGCGCCGTGGCAGAGCTTTCCCGTATGGCTACCGTCGATCGCAAACTGGGCGACATTGCCGATGCGCTTTCGGATGCCTGCATCTCCCTTGAGGATTGCGCGAACGAACTTCGTTCCTATCGCGATGGCGTCGCCTTCGACCCGCGCGAGCTCGCTCGCATGCGTGAGCGGTATTCCGACCTCAAGGGCCTGTTGCGTCAGTGGGGTCCCACTATGGACGATGTTTTTGCCATGCGCGATCGCTCGCAAGAACTGCTGTCCCTGGTCGATGATGGCGATGAGCAGATCAAAAAGGCGCGTGAGGCACTCGGGAGCGCCGAGCGCGAGTTGTTTGCTGCTGCCAAGGCACTTAAGCGCGCTCGCAATACGACGGCCCCGCGCTTCTGCCACGAGGTTGGCCGCCAGATGGCGCGCTTGGAGATGGGTAGTGCCGAGCTCGTCTGGGAGTCGCGCGATCTTCCCCGTGCTGAGTGGACGCCCGTTGGTCCTTCGAGCTACGAGCTGCTATACCGCAGCGGTGCCGGCTTGACGCCACGTCCCCTGCGCCGCATTGCGTCGGGCGGCGAGCTCAGCCGCGTCATGCTGGCAAGCAAGGTCGTCCTCGGTAATGCGGACGGTGTCGATACGCTCGTGTTCGACGAGGTCGATGCTGGTGTCGGTGGCTCCACGGCGCGTGCGCTCGCGGGCGTGCTGGCAGATCTCGCCGCTACGCATCAGGTGATTGTCGTAACCCACTTGGCGCAGGTCGCCGTCATGGCTGACAAGCATTATGTCGTCAGCAAGGAACCGGGCGATGTTCCCCAGACGCATTTGGACGAGGTAACCGGTGAAGCGCGTATCGCTGAGATTGCCCGCATGTTGAGCGGCGATCAGTCCGAGGCAAGCCTGGCGCACGCCAGGCAGATGCTTGAAGAAGCTCGAGGTTAGGTCGTATCAGCGGTGTTGGTGGGACAAAATAGACTGAAATTTTTGTCCCACTACGCGTTTTACTCAACGACCTTATCCGGCTGGATGAGCTCCTCGTAGTAGCTGATATGCTCACGCGCGTCTTCGATCTCGGGCAACAGGAAGTTGTAGATGACTTCGATGATCATCGTGGCGCTGATTTTGGAGAACGCAAAGTCGCCCGTGGTGAGCAGCGCCTCGTGGTTCACGGTGTTAAAGGTGTAGTCTGCCAAACGAGCAAGCGGAGACTTGCTATCGCTGCTGATGACGACCACGGTTGCGCCGCAGTCGCGAGCCGCTTTTGCCATGCGATTCAGTCGGCGCGATTTGCCAGAGTTTGAGATTAGCACGATAACGTCACCCGGGCGTAACGTGAGTGCAAAGCCGATTGATGTCTCGCTAATGGTGCTCGCCATGCAGCGCAGGCCCAGCTGCGAAAACTTAAACGTCGCATCGAGCGCGACCGCGTTCGTATTGCCCACAGCCGCAAACTCAATAACCCCTGCATGCTTAAGGGCATGCACAACAGCCGCCAGCGTATCGTGGTCGATCCCGTCGATAGTCGCATTAAGCTCGCTCACCTTGGCAGCCAGGATGTTCTTGAGGCTCTGCTCCATATTGTCGAGCGAGACCTCGTCGGTCAGGCCCTCGTTGCGCTGGCTTTCCAAATCCCTCGCCAACGAAAACTGAAAGCTGCGGAAGCTACCAAAGCCCAGCTTGCGGCAGAAGCGCGAAACGGTCGCTTCGGACGTGGTGGCGGCGCGTGAGAGCTGAGCCGCCGTGAGGCGTGGAGCCTCGGACTGGTGCTCCAATATATAGTCGACAATGCGCTGCTCGGATTCGCTGTATCCCTGATGGGTGCTAATGAGGGAAAGTGCGCTCTTGCTACTATCGGTCATGGATGGCTCCTGGTTGGCATGAAAATCTAATTTGATTCGCAATGCCATAGTATACGGGCATTTTCAATTACAAGATACACCTTGCCGTTTCAAGTGTTGATGGTAAACTTTCATTTACCGTTTACGGTTATGAAAGAACCTTTCACCGGAGAATTGCACCTTGTCTCTTCTCACGCGGACGGTAGGTTGGTATCTTTCAGTTGTGGAAAAACGCGCATCGAAGCGCGTGTAGGGGAGCGTCCGCGGGCGCTGTACTCAAGAAGGAGGGACACATGGCTAAGTTTGACATCATCGCCGCGACCGGTTGCCCGACCGGCATTGCGCACACCTTCATGGCGAAGGAGGCGCTGGAGAAGGCAGCTGCCGAGCGCGGTCTGACCATTAAGGTCGAGACTCATGGCCAGGTCGGTGTCGAGAACGAGCTCACCAAGAGTGAGATCGCTGGTGCCAAGGCCGTCGTCGTCGCAGCCGACAAGGATGTCCAGGCTGAGCGTTTCGCCGGCAAGCCCATGGTTTCCGTTGGTGTTTCCAAGGCCCTGTCCGTTGAGGCCGCCGGTAAGCTGATTGACCGCGCGCTCGCCGCCAAGGGCGACGACACGGTTGCGGCTGCTGCCGATGTCGAGGACGAGGTCGAGGAGAAGGAGTCTATCGGCCACATTATCTACAAGCACCTCATGAACGGCGTCAGCCACATGCTGGTCTTCGTCGTTGCTGGTGGTGTTCTGACCGCCGTTTCGTTCCTGTGGGGCATTACGTCCTTCGATTCGACGGCGTCTGACTACAACAGCTTTGCTGCGATGCTCAAGATTATCGGCGGCATCGCCATGAACCTCATGGTTCCGGTGCTTTCCGCCTACATCGCCGAGTCCATCGGCAAGCGTCCGGCGCTCGTCCCCGGCTTTGTTGCCGGCATGATCGCCATCCAGGGCTTGCCTGTTAACGCCGATACCGGCATGATCGACGCCGGTGGCGCAGGTGTGGGCTTTGGCTTCCTGGGCGGCATCGTCGGCGGCTTCCTCGCTGGTTATGTCATCCTGCTGCTCGAGAAGGTCTTTGCTGGTCTGCCCAAGAACCTGGACGGCCTCAAGGCTATCTTCCTGTACCCGCTGTTCTCGACCGCCATCGTCGGTCTGGTCATGCTCGGCATTTCCGGTCCCATGGCTGCCATCAACACCGCCATGATGGACTTCCTCAAGGGCCTGTCCGCCTCTGGCGCCGTTGTCCTGGGTCTTGCCATCGGCTGCATGTGCGCCTTTGACATGGGTGGCCCGGTCAACAAGGCTGCTTACGTCACCGGTACCGCTATGCTCACCGAGGCCCTGGCCGCCGGTGTCGGCACCGACACTTACAACTTCGGCACCAACTTCATGGCTGCCGTCTCCGCCGCTTGCATCGTTCCGCCGCTGATCACCACCTTCGCCGTCGTTGTCGGCAAGAAGTACTTCAGCCAGGAGGATCACGACGCCGGTGTCGTCAACCTCATTCTTGGTTGCACCCACATCACCGAGGGCGCCATTCCGTTCATGACCAAGAACATCTGGCCCGTCATGCCCATCATGATGCTCGGTTCCTCCATCGCTTCGATTCTGACCATCATGTTCAACGTTCACGATCCGGCACCCCACGGTGGCTTCCTGGTCCTGCCCGTTGTCGAGAACGGTCCGCTGTGGGTCCTCGCGATCCTCATCGGCGCTGTGGTCGGTGGCATCCTGTTTGTGGCCTTCAAGAAGTACGACTTCGAGAAGAACCAGAAGGCCGCTCCTGCAGCCAAGCCGGTCGAGGCTCCCAAGGCCGCTGCCGTCGAGGCCCCCAAGGCCGAGGCTTCCGACTTCGTGAAGGTCGAGAACGTCTTTGTCGCCGAGGACTTCACTTCTCGTGACGAGGCTCTGAGCTTTGTCTCCAACCAGGCCGTCAAGGCCGGTATCGCCGGTGACGCCGACGCCGTGATGAACGCCTTCCTGGCCCGCGAGGCCGAGGGCACCACGGGCATGATGGAGGGCTTCGCCATCCCGCATGCCAAGTCCGACGCCATTACCGAGGCTGCCGTCATCGTCGTCAAGGACGAGTCTGGCGTGACCGGTTGGGACACCATGGACGGCGCTCCCGTCAACGTTGCCATCGCCCTGCTCATCCCGGGCGCTCAGGCTGGCACCACGCACCTCAAGATCCTGTCCAAGGTCGCCGAGGCGCTCATGGATGAGGACTTCCGTGCCACCGTCAAGGGTTCCACCGACGCCGCCGAGATCGCCAAGACGATCAATGCCCGCCTGGTCTAATTCCACGGTACGCGAATACCATCGCCCCCTGTATATAAGGCGGAGTCCCTCTCCAGGGCCTCCGCCTTTTTTCTATCCCTCCCATAAGTTGCGGTGAAATAGGGACTGTTTAAACGATTCAACCCCAAATTCAGTCCCTATTTCACCGCAACTTATAAAAGGGTATAGAGGGGGCTACCTATCGAGTCTTTATCGCGAACAGTTCATCAGCCAGAATTCCGTTCGCACGATATTACTTTGGATCGACCGAGTTTCCGCAGCTTGCTCGCCGGGCGGGGCGATTAAGTTTGTCGCGAGTTCCGCACGCAAAGGAAAGCACTTAATGTGCTTTCCGTC
>CAUAEH010000076.1 GCA_958427975.1 uncultured Collinsella sp.
CCGAGGATCTGACGTGCCATGTGCGCGATCCCAAAGTGTGGCGTGACGCGGACGGGCGTTATCACATGGTGCTGGGCGCGCGTCGTCGCGTTGACGGTCCGCATGTCGAGAGCCGTTTTTGCGCCATGCATGGCGGGGGCGCCGGTCGCGATGTGGGCGAGATCCTGGTGTATGGTTCGGCCGATATGCTGAGCTGGGAGCTCGAGAGCCGCGTGTCTACGCCCGAGCGCTTTGGCTTTATGTGGGAGTGCCCGGGGTATCTGGAGCTTGAGACGGATGGCGGTGTACCGGCGAAGTGGCTGTCCTTCTCTCCCCAGGGGCTCGAGGGCGGTCGTTGGGACCGCGGCAACGTATACGCTGCTGGCTACATGCCTGTATCGGGCGACATTACCGGTGATGACGGTGCCTATGAGCTGGGCGAGTTCCGCCTGTGGGACGCCGGTTTTGACTTCTATGCTCCGCAGGAGTTTACGTCCGAGGACGGTCGCCACATTTTGATCGGCTGGATGGGCATGCCCGATGAGCCGACCTATGGCAACGCGCCCACCGTGGTGTGCGGCTGGCAGCACTGCATGACGGTGCCGCGCGAGCTTACAGCCGGTGCCGGCGGCGTGGTGCTGCAGCAGCCGGCGCGCGAGATTGAGCACCATTATGCCTCGGTGCGTGTGGGGGAGGGCTCGTTGGAGGTTGCCGGCGATACCTGCTTTGACGTTGTTGCCGACGGTGTCAACGGCGCGTTCACCGCGACCGTTGATGGCGAGCTGAAGCTGGCGTTTATGCCCGCCGAGGGCGAACTGCCTTCGCGCTTTGAGATGCGATTTACCGATGAGGGTCGCGCTTCTGCCGGCTGCGGTCGCGTGGTGCGCTGGGAGCCGGTCGACGAAGTGCGCAACGTGCGCATTGTTGGCGATGTTTCTTCGGTCGAGGTATTTGTCAACGAAGGTGCGCTTGTGTTCTCCACGCGCATCTACCCTGCGACCTATGGCGTGTCCGTTGACGCCGCTGGCGCGAGCGTGACCTACCACGAGCTCAACATCTAGACGATTCGTCGCATACCGGCGCTATACTGCAGCCGTTGCCCACGATGCGGGGAACACCCGCATCGTGGGTTTTTGTTTTCGAAGGGACGGTGCCGCGTGGACGTGCAACAGCTAGAAGATGTCTGGGCTTTGAGAGCCAGCGCGCGTGAGGCGCGTTTTGTTGCTGCCCGGCATGTGCCGGCAGCGCTGTCGCTGCTGGGAATCGTGCGTCCCGGTGACCGCCTGGTGGCCTTTGCGGATGACTTTACCGAAGCGTTTGCGAGCGGCTTTGATGCCTGCGACGTGGCTATGGTGGATGAGCCGTCTGTCGAGGCGTTTGCCGCCGCGTCCGAGGGCTTTGATGCTTCGTTTGATGCCGAGGTGCCGCACCTGTGGTGGTTTGTGAACTCAATCGGTGGCTTTGGCCTGCGTGTGCCCGATCTGCGTGCGCTGGGTCGGGCGGCGCGTGAGGCCCATGCGCTGCTGGTTGTGGACAACACCGTGGCTGACGTCTTTGGCTGCAATCCGCTGCGGCTGGGTGCTGTGCTGTCGCTCGAGGCGCTCGACCGCGTATGCGCCGGTAAGGCTCCGCACAAGCTCGTTGCCGCTTCGGTGGCACGCTCGCAGCTCAAGCGCCATCGTGTGGACGCTGCGGCCGAGTGCGCGCATGCGCTGCTTGAGGGGTTTGGATTGGTCGCGCTCGACTTGTCCTCCGATGGGGCTGAGGTTCTAGAGCACGGGCTCGACACGCTCGATACCCGCATGCAGGCGCACTTCGATCGCGCCCGTGCGCTGGCTGAATACTTGGCCGCGAACGAGATGGTGCGCAACGTGCGCTACTCTGGGCTGAGCTCGCATCCCGACCATGCGGTTGCAACTGGAATCCTCGAGCATGGTTTTGGCCCGGCAGTTGAATTTGACCTAATCGAATGCAGCGCGGGTGAGCTGATCGATGCTTTGCCGGACGAATTCCACACATCGCCCGCAGGCGGCGCAACAACGCGCCTTTCGGCCCCACGCGGCAAGCAGGGGAGCACCATTCGCCTCTTCGCCGGCACCGACAATCCCTTGGCAGTAGCCGCAACTCTAGACGCCGCCCTCCGCAAGTAGCTAATTTGGGACGGGGCTTTTTTAGCTACCCAATGTCAATTTTTGGCTATGAGTCATGAATGCTCTGGATGGGTAGCTAAAAAAGCCCCGTCCCAAATTAGCTACTCTGGTTGATGGTGGTGATGAGGGCGTTGGCTTTGGTGGCGATGACGTTGTTGATGTCGGCCTGCAGCTCCTCGTAGACCGCGATGGCTCGCTCACCGGCGGGGGTGAGCGTGGATCCGCGGGCGCCGTCGCGCTCGATGAGCTTGCAGCCCAGCTGCCCTTCAGCCTCATTCACGATGCGCCAGGCCTTGGAATACGCCATGCCCATGCTCTTGGCGGCGCGGTTGAGCGAGTGCTCGCGGGCAATACCCTGCAGCAGCAAGACGCAGCCGTGACCAAACACGCCCGGCAGATCCTTGTCGCACGCTTGAATGACCAGCTTTGCCGTCGTCTTGTACTTCATACGCTCCACGTCTCCCCGCTAAAGTGTTTGCTGGGCAAACGCAAAGCCTGCGTCAAGCCCTCGTGTGCTCTTCTTAAATCATGCATTGTAGCAGTCAAAGTGCGTTAAGATACTTCCCCAGTATTGGGCGCCCAAGGTTGGGCTGGGTCCTACGAGGCCTGCAGCCGACCGGCCGCATGGAAAAAGGAGAAACATGGCTACGTTCTTTCCCGGTGAGTCCCACACGTTTTCGGAGTATCTGCTGGTCCCTGGTTACTCGTCCTCGCAGTGCATCCCCAACAACGTCTCTCTTAAGACGCCGCTGACCCGCTTTAAGCGCGGTGAGAAGCCGGCAATCACCCTGAACATCCCCATGGTTTCCGCCATCATGCAGTCCGTCTCGGGCGTCGATATGGGTGTCGCGCTCGCTACCGAGGGTGGCCTGTCCTTCATTTACGGTTCCCAGAGCGCCGAGTCCGAGGCCGCTATGGTCAAGGCCGTCAAGGATCACAAGGCCGGCTTCGTTCAGTCCGATTCCACGCTGACCCCCGATATGACCATGGAGCAGGTCATCGAGCTCAAGGAGAAGACCGGTCACTCCACCATGCCGGTTACCGACGACGGCACTCCCAAGGGTAAGCTCCTGGGCATCGTCACCAGCCGTGACTATCGCCCCAGTCGCGATGACCACCAGACGAAGGTCTCCGAGTTCATGACCCCGCGCGAGCAGCTCATCGTGGGCGACAAGAACATTAGCCTCAAGGTTGCAAACGACGTCATCTGGGACAACAAGCTCAACGCCCTGCCCATCGTCGACGACAACGATCACCTTATGGGCATCGTCTTCCGCAAGGACTACGACAGCCACAAGACCAACCCCAACGAGCTGCTCGACGGCGATAAGCGCTACATGGTCGGCGCCGGCATCAACACCCGCGACTATGCCGAGCGCGTGCCGCTGCTCATCGAGGCCGGCGCCGATGTCCTGTGCATCGACTCTTCCGAGGGCTTCAGCGAGTGGCAGAAGCGCACCATCGAGTGGATCCGCGCCAACTACGGCGAGGACGTCAAGGTCGGTGCCGGTAACGTCGTCGACGCCGAGGGCTTCCGCTTCCTGGCCGACTGCGGTGCCGACTTCATCAAGGTCGGTATCGGCGGCGGCTCCATCTGCATTACCCGTGAGACCAAGGGCATCGGCCGTGGCCAGGCCACCGCGCTGATCGACGTCTGCCGCGCTCGCGACGAGTACTACGAGGAGACCGGCGTCTACGTGCCCGTGTGCTCCGATGGCGGTATCGTCTACGACTACCACATGACGCTCGCCCTTGCCATGGGCGCCGACTTTATGATGCTGGGCCGCTACTTCGCCCGCTTTGACGAGAGCCCGACCGAGCGCGTCAACGTGAACGGCCAGTACATGAAGGAGTACTGGGGCGAGGGTTCCGCGCGTGCCCGCAACTGGCAGCGCTACGACCTGGGCGGCGCCGCGAAGCTCAGCTTCGTCGAGGGCGTCGACTCCTACGTCCCGTACGCCGGTTCCCTCAAGGACGGCGTGGGCGGCACGCTCTACAAGGTCAAGTCCACGATGTGCAACTGCGGTGCCCTCTCGATCCCCGAGCTCCAGGAAAAGGCACGCCTAACGCTGGTCAGCTCCACCTCGATCGTCGAAGGCGGCGCCCACGACGTTGTCGTCAAGGATTCGCAGCAGTCTGTGTCTTATCGATAGGATAAGAGCTGCACATAAAGGTTGAGTATCAACCACGTTATTTAGATAAAGCGAGATGCCCGCAAGTCGCAGGCATCTCGCTTGTCGTATTTGCTATCATCAGTCAAGTTAACCTTAGGGTCGG
>CAUAEH010000077.1 GCA_958427975.1 uncultured Collinsella sp.
AAGAAGTTCAAGTACTGCCACGGCAGGAATCGTTAATGGCCGAGACTCTAGAGGTAACGCCCACCGAGTTGGACGCATTTGCGGACCGACTCGGCGAGGTCGAGTCGTACCTCCATTTGGATGAGAAGCGCACTCGCGTAATGGAGCTCGAGGCCAAAAGCGTCGCCCCGGGCTTTTGGGACGACGCCGATGCCGCTCGCGCCACGATGGAGGAGATTGCACGCGCCAAGGAGGACATCGCCGCCGTGGATACGGCGCGCGGTGAGCTTTCCGATGCCCGCGCCGCGCTGGAGCTTGCCGAGGAGATGGGGGATGACCCCGACGCCGCCGCCCTTCGCGAGGAGGCTGCAGCCACGGCTGAGCGCCTGGCCCGTGCCATCGATGAGCTTGAGCTTTCGAGCTGGTTTACCGGTGAGTTCGATCACGGCGATGCCATCGTGACCATCAAGCCCGGACAGGGTGGTCTGGAGGCCCAGGACTGGACCTTCATGCTCTTTAAGATGTACATGAAGTACTGCCAGCGTCGCGGCTGGAAGGTCACCATCAACGACTGTCCCGCGGCCGAGGTCATCGGCATCGACCGCGCGACCTTTACCGTCGAGGGCAAGGACGCATTTGGCATGCTGCGCGCCGAGGCCGGCGTCCATCGCTTGGTTCGCATTAGCCCCACCGACGACAAGAAGCGCCGCCAGACCACGTTTGCCGGCGTCGAGGTCATCCCCGTGCTACCCGATGATATCGACATCGAAATCAGTCCCGATGACATCCGCGTGGACGTGTATCACGCGAGCGGCCCGGGCGGTCAGGGCGTCAACACCACCGACTCCGCCGTGCGCGTGACGCATTTTCCCAGCGGCATTGTGGTCACCTGCCAAAACGAGCGCAGCCAGATCCAGAACAAGGCCGCGTGCATGCAGATCCTCAAGGCTCGCCTGTACGAGATTGAGCTCGAGAAGCGCGCCGAGGCCCTGGATGAGATTCGCGGACCCAAGACCACGATTGGTTTTGGCAACCAGATTCGCAGCTACGTGCTCTACCCGTACCAGATGGTCAAGGACCTACGCACGGGCGTGGAGACCAGCAATGTCGAGGCCGTTCTTGACGATGGCGACCTGGACCCGTTTGTTATTGGCTACCATCGCTGGGCCACCGGCAACGCCGATGCAGAAGGCTCGGAGGTCTAAAACATCGGGCAGCTTCAAGCCGATGTTAAGCCCAACGGTTGGACGGGTTTGTATCCAGAATAAACCCTGCGCAGGGGTGGTTTTTGTCCGGCGAATCGGTAGAATCGAATACAAGAAGAAGTTCAAAGCGCATCCGATGGGGTGCGCTTTTTTGAGGGGGGCAGCATGGCATACCGTCTGGACATCAAGCGCATTCTTTCGATGAACTTCTTTCACGACCTGCCCCAGATTATGTTGGGGTGCGCTCTGGCCGCTATTGCGACCGACCTGTTTTTGATTCCCAACGGCCTTGCTGCCGGTGGCGTTACGGGCCTTGCCACCATTATCCAGGCGGTCGGTGCATCGCGCGGCCTATCGCTTCCCGTTGGTATTCAGACGATCGTGATGAACGCCTTGCTGTTGTTGGTCGTTATGCGCGAGGGTGGCATGTTCTACGTGGTGCAGACCGCGACGGGCTTTGTGCTGCTGGGCTTCTTTACCGATCTGTTCGCCCCGTTTGTAGCACCTCTGGCGGATGCGGACCTGATGCTCCCTGCCATGTGGGGCGGCATTATTACGGGCATCGGTTACGGCATGGTGTTGCGCGCCGGCGCCAACACCGGCGGCTCGGACACGATTGGCCAAATCATCTCGCGTAACACCTCGCTGCCGGTGGGCTCGACCGTCATGGCGATCGATGTTGCCGTATGCGCGCTATCGGTTCCGGTCTTTTCAATCGAAAACGCACTGTATGCAGGCCTTTCGATGGTCATTAGCGGCTACGTGATCGATGCCGTGGTCGATGGTGGCAACAAGCGCCGTATGGTACTCATCATCTCGGACAAGTTCCCTGATATCGCTGCCGATATCATGTATGGCCTGGGTCGTGGTTGTACCAAGTTTAAGGCGACTGGCATGTATTCGGGTGCCGAGAAGCCGGTGATCATGGTCATCGTGAGCCGTCGAGAGCTCAATACCCTCAAGACGATCGTGCGCGAGCGCGATCCTCACGCCATTGTGACGGTTGCTGACGTTACGGAAGCCTTCGGCGAGGGATTCAAGGACATTAGCGCGTAGGGTCGACCGCGTTCCATCCAAAAGACGTTCACATTGATAAACCGTTTCATCAGCGGGTCTGCCTGCTAAATTGCTCAAATAATGATAAAAAGTCTGGTAAAGCCATCAGTTTCCAGCATAATAAATGACGTACGTGCATCGCGGCTGGGTTGGGACGACCTTCTGTGCCGTGCGCATTTTGTCTAATGAGGATGAAAGGAAGGCACAATGAGCGACGAAGAGCTCAAAAAGGTTGCCAACGAGGTAAGGAAGGGCATCGTCACCGGCGTGCACGCTGCCAAGTCCGGCCATCCGGGCGGTTCGCTCGGCGCTGCCGACATCATGACCTATCTATACTTTGAGGAAATGAACGTCGACCCGGCCGATCCCCGCAAGGCCGACCGCGATCGCTTTGTGCTCTCCAAGGGCCACTGTGCTCCGGGTCTGTACGCCGTGCTCGCCGAGCGCGGGTTCTTCCCCAAGGAGGATCTCGAGACGCTGCGCCACATCGGCAGCCACCTGCAGGGTCACCCCAACATGAACGACACCCCGGGCGTTGACATGTCCACCGGCTCGCTCGGCCAGGGCATTTCCGCCGCCGTGGGCATGGCGGTTGCCGCCAAGCACTGGGGCGATACTTACCGCACGTACGCCCTGCTGGGCGATGGCGAGAGCGAGGAGGGCCAGGTCTGGGAGGCCGCCATGTTCGCCGGCAACCAGCAGCTCGATAACCTCTGCGTGATCGTCGACCACAACGGCCTGCAGATCGACGGCCCCGTCGAGGAGGTCAACGACCCCATGCCGCTCGCAGACAAGTTCCGCGCCTTTAAGTTCCACGTGGTGGAGCTCGCCGACGGCAACGACTTCGATCAGATTCGCGCCGCCTTTGCCGAGGCTCGCGCCACCAAGGGGCAGCCGACCGCCATCATCGCCGAGACCATGAAGGGCAAGGGCGTCTCCTTTATGGAGAACCAGGTGGGTTGGCACGGCAAGGCCCCCAACGATGAACAGTTTGAGCAGGCCATGGCAGAGCTCACGGCCGCCGGAGAGGAGCTCTAGGATGGCAGACGTCAAGAAAATCGCCACGCGCGTAAGCTACGGCGAGGCCCTCGTCGAGCTCGCCAACGAGCACGATGACTTTGTGGTCCTCGACGCCGACCTGGCCGCCGCCACGCAGACCGGCAAGTTCAAGGCAGCCTGCCCCGACCGCTTCTTCGATGTGGGCATCGCCGAGAGCAACCTGATGGGTGTCGCTGCCGGTATCGCAACCACCGGCCGCGTCGCCTTCGCGAGCAGCTTTGCCATGTTTGCCGCCGGCCGCGCCTTTGAGCAGGTCCGCAACTCCATCGGCTACCCGCATCTCAACGTTAAGATCGGTGCCACGCATGCCGGTATCTCGGTGGGCGAGGATGGCGCCACGCACCAGTGCTGCGAGGATATCGCCCTCATGCGCGTCATCCCCGGCATGACTGTGATCGTTCCTGCCGACGACGTCGAGGCCCGCGCCGTGACGCGCGCCGCCTACGAGTGCGACGGTCCGGTGTACATGCGCTTTGCCCGTCTGGCCTCGCCGGTTATCAACGATCCCGAGACCTACAACTTCGAGTTGGGTAAGGGCATTGTCATGCGCGAGGGCGCCGATGTGACCATCATCGCCTGCGGCCTGATGGTCGGCGAGGCTCTCGAGGCCGCCGAGCAGCTCGCTGCCGAGGGCATCGACGCCGAGGTCATCAACATGCACACCATCAAGCCCATCGATGCCGACCTGATCGTCAAGAGCGCCACCAAGACCGGCCACGTCGTGACCGTCGAGGAGCACTCTGTGATCGGTGGTCTGGGCAGCGCCGTTGCCGACGTCCTGTGCGAGCAGTGCCCGACGCCGCTCAAGAAGATCGGCGTCAACGACACCTTCGGTGAGTCTGGCCCGGGTGCCGAGCTCTTGCACAAGTATGGCTTGGACGCCGCCAACATCGTGGCGACCACCAAGGAGTTCTTGGCATAAGGCAAGGCGGATCTCAAGGACTGCTTCGCCAGAACTATAAAACTGTTTCGCCAGTACTATGGAAACCCGGCAGGGGCGCTCTCTTGGAGAGCGCCCCTGTTTCAGTTGCGGTGAAATAAGTACTGTTTTGCC
>CAUAEH010000078.1 GCA_958427975.1 uncultured Collinsella sp.
GTCAAACGTCGTGCCCAGCTCTCGGGCCATCGCCACCTGCCCCAGGTTGCGGCAGACGATGCGCCCGGCACGCTGCATCAGTGAGCGGGTCCAGTCAGCGTCACCCGTGCGGCACACCTCGTCAAGCACCACAACGGCGTCGGACAAATCGAGTTCTCCGCGCGGGTCGGCATCCATCAGCTGCCAAGCAAAAACCATGCGAGTGGGAACCGCGCACTCCACCAACTCCGTCGACGCACCGCCATCCACCGCAACGCCCTCAAAGGGCAGCACCTCAACGGCACGCGCAACGGGCGCAATCGCATCCGCCTCGGCCCGCATGCGCTCCAACACTGCCGCCGTCTGATCCAACACACCAGCGCTGCGAATCAGATACACTTCGCAGCCCGCATCGACCTTACGCTTGCAATGGACAACGATGCGCTCCCCCGCCGCGGCATCCACCGGGCAGGGAACTTGCGGCCAGCGTTTAGGTACATCGGGCCGAGCGTCGGCGCCCGGGTAAAACCTGATCTCGAGCGTATCGCCCGCCGCCACGGCGGCGTCGAGCTCAACGGTCACCTCTTCGTGGCCCACAGCGACCAAACGCCCCACGCGCACGCCCTGGTTAATTGCGCGCTCAAAGCTCATCAGCTCGGCACCCGAACGCCCTCGCAGGTACGCATCGGTAAACCCACGGTTAAACGACCTCCCCAGCTCGCGTTCAAGCTCTTCCACGGCATCGGGGTCCCACGCGCCGTCGCGCAGCATATCGAGTGCCCGGCGCCACACCCGCACCACGTTGAATACGTAATCGGGGTTCTTCATGCGACCCTCGATCTTGAGCGACGCCACGCCGGCATCTACAAGCTCGGGCAGATGCGCAATACCCAGATAGTCACGCGGGCACAACAGGCGATCTCCCTCGACGGCGACAACGCTCTGCCCCGCCTCGTCCACCAGGTCGTACGCCAGACGGCACGGCTGCGTGCAGTCGCCGCGCATCGCCGAGCGCCCACGCCGCAGGGCCGAGAACTCGCACGCCCCCGAATAGCCGATGCAAATCGCACCGTGGCAGAATACCTCGATGGGCATGCCCGTGGCACATAGCGCCGCAATCTCGTCGACCGTCAGCTCGCGTGCCGTCGTCACGCGCTCGACCCCCAGCTCATCGGCGGCAAGCCGCACGGCGCCTTCGCTATGAACGCCCGCCTGCGTGGACAGGTGAATCTCGACCCCGGGAATCGCCGCGCGCAGCGCGCAGGCCAACCCGGCATCGGCGACAATCAGAGCATCGGCGCCCAGCGCCAGTGCATGAGCTCCCAACGCCACCGCGTCGGATAACTCATCGTCAAACACAAACACGTTGAGCGTCACGTACACGCGCACGCCATGGGCATGCGCCACGGCGCAGCCGCGCGCAAACTCGTCATCCGTAAAGCCATGGGCGCTCACACGGGCGTTAAAGCCGCCCAACCCCGCATAGATGGCATCGGCGCCCGCGGCGATGGCCGCAAGCATCTGGTCGAGCCCGCCCGCCGGCGCCAGCAGCTCGGGCAGCGCCGCACCGGCAGCATCCAATCCAGTCTCGTATTGTCCGCTCGGCCCCATCGCCCGAATCGCCATCGACAAACTCCTTACCAAGGTATGCATTCACTCTGAAAAATGCCGTCTTCCAGCATACACGAGGCCTCGCGCGCCCCGTTTGGTTTATCGTGTAATAACTTATGTCCATCCTGCCCCGACGGCACATCCACCGTCCGGCACGACATACCTGGAGGTCAATATATGGGTCCTCGCCAACGACAGGGACGCAGCCGTTCAAAGACGCATGCTCTGCCCATAATCCTGCTCTCGTTTTTGGGCTTTTTGCTTATCGCGGGCGTGGCATTTGGCATCGGCATGGTCGGCAACGTCAACCGTTGGCTGTCCGATCTGCCCGACTACACCGACGCCAACGCGTATCTGGTGAGCGAGCCCACCGAGATCGTCGACTGCAACGGCAACAAGATCGCGAGCTTCTACACGCAAAACCGTAAGTCCATCACCAAGGACGAGGTCTCCCCCTACGTGCTGCAGGGCACCGTTGACGTCGAGGACGAGCGCTTCTACGAGCACGGTGGTATCGACCTGTGGGGTATCGCGCGTGCTGCGGTGGCAACCCTCGGCGGCGGGCACGAAGGCGCCTCGACTATCACCCAGCAGCTGGTGCGCAACACCATCCTGCAGGAGGAGCAGTTCGATTCGACCATCGAGCGTAAGGTGCGCGAGGCCTACATCGCCGTAAAGATGGAGGATATGTACTCCAAAGACGAGATCCTCATGATGTACCTCAACACCATCTATTACGGCCACGGCGCCTACGGCATCGAGGCCGCAGCCGAGACCTATCTGTCCAAGAGCGCCGCCGACCTCACCCTGAGCGAGGCCGCGCTGCTCATCGGCCTTCCCAACTCGCCCTCGCAGTACGACCCCACGGTCAACCCCGACCTGGCGCTGTCCCGTCGCAACAAGGTCCTCGACAACATGTTGCGTCTGGGCCACATTACGCAGGAGGAGCACGATGCCGCACAGGCCGAGCCCATCACCCTCAACGTGACCGAAATCTCGGGCAGCGGCGTCGACGTATACTCGCAGCCCTACTTTGTCGCCTATGTTAAGCAGCTGCTGGAGCAGGAGTTCTCGACCGACGTGCTCTTTAAGGGCGGCCTGACCGTCAAGACCACCATCGACCCCACGATGCAGCAGGTGGCAGAGAATGCCGTTCGCGAGCAGCTCGACACGCTCTCGCTCGACGGCCTGGACATGGGCATGGTCGTCGTCGACCCCAAGACCGGCTACATCAAGTGCATGGTGGGCGGCTACGACTACAACGCCGACGAGAACCACGTAAACCATGCCACGGCCAAGCGTCCCGTCGGCTCCACCTTCAAGGCCTTTACGCTGGCAACTGCCATCCAAAACGGCATGAACCCCAACGTCACCCTCAACTGCAACTCGCCGCTCAAGGCCAAGGGCACCACGACCGAGGTCCAAAACTACGCCAACCATAGCTATGGCAACATCACGCTTAAGCAGGCGACGGCATACTCCTCCAACACCGGCTACATCCAGGTGGCGGAAGCCGTCGGCAACAGCAAGATCATCTCGCTCGTCAAAAAGCTCGGCATCGATCCCGCCAAGGACAACATCGAGGACGTTCCCGTCATGACCCTCGGCACCGGCTCGATCTCGCCGCTCGAGATGGCCGCCGCCTACGCGACGTTTGCCAACGGCGGCTACTATCGCCAGCCGATCGCCATCACCGAGATTGACTCTCGTACCGGTTCGGTGCTGTACCAGCACACCGACAATCCCTCACAGGTGCTTACCGAGGGCGAGGCCGCCGCGGTCACCGATGTTCTGTCCGGCGTCATGCAGGGCGGCGGTACGGGTGCTGCCGGTGCCCTGAGCGTCAACCAGCCCTATGCCGGCAAGACGGGCACCACCGACAACACCACCAACCTGTGGTTCTGCGGCTATACCCCGCAGCTGGCGTGCGCCCTGTGGACCGGCTATTCCGCGGGCGAGATCCCCATCCAAAAATACGGCACAGACCTGCTGGGCGACAGCACCAACCTGCCTGTCTTTAAGCGGTTTATGAACTCCGTTCTGACCGGTACCGAGCGCGAGGAGTTTGCAACCGGAACGGCGCCCACCTACAAGAACAACAGCGTCTGGAAGTTCTACGGCACCAACAACTCCAAGAAGACGGAGAACGACGACAAGGACGAGAACGAGGACGAAGAGGAAACCACCACAACGACTACCACGACGGCCACGACCACCGAGACCACGGGCGGCGACACCACCGGCGGCACCGGTACGACCGGTGGCTCGACGGGCGGCTCCACTGGTGGTTCGACCGGCGGCGATGGCGGCACGCCTACGCCTACGCCTACACCCACTCCCGACCCCTCGCCCACGCCTGACGATACTGTTGGCTAGATATTCATCCGGCCATTAGCAACAAGGCCCCCGAGCAGCTTATTAAACTGCTCGGGGGCCTTTTAGTTTGAAGCGACCTGGTGGACGGTCTTTATACCGGCAAACAATATAGGGGGTACCGACCAACGTCGATACCCCCTTACAAGCCACCATGTCACGCACACAGTGCCGAGCGCACGACCCGCACGCCTACTTGCGAGAATTGCTCAGCTTATTGATCAGCGCCTCAAGACGCTCGCCGTCCTCGGCCGTCTGGGCAATAACCAAAATCGTATCGTTGCCGGCAAGCGAGCCAAGCACATCGGGCAACTCTGCCGCATCAACGGCGG
>CAUAEH010000079.1 GCA_958427975.1 uncultured Collinsella sp.
AGCAATTTAAAACCAAAGCCAAAACCAGCTTAGCACCGACTGGCGGCGACCGAAACACCCCGAATTAGAGCACGGTGCGGAATAACTGCCTAGTGATACAAACCCGGCTGGTAGTGATACTCATTGCTCACGTGCGGGCATAGCTGCCAAAAGGCGACGGCGCTCGCCGCGGCCACGTTGAGCGAATCGACCCCGTGCGCCATCGGAATACGCACCGCGTGGTCACAGCCGGCAATGGTCTTGGCGCCCAAGCCGGCACCCTCGGTGCCCATAAAAATCGCCAAGCGATCAATCTTCTGCAGCACAGGATCATCAAGCGAAACAGAGTCGTCCGTCAACGCCATAGCGGCACACGAAAAACCGGCATCGTGCAACGCGCTAAGACCATCATGCGGCCACACACGAGCCTCGCTGCCAATGCGCGTCCACGGCACCTGAAACACGGTGCCCATGCTCACGCGGGCCGAGCGACGGTACAGCGGGTCGCAGCACGTCGGGCTGACCAAAATACCGTCAACGTTCAATGCGGCAGCAGAGCGGAAAATCGCGCCAACATTGGTGTGGTCGACAATACCCTCGAGCACGCACACGCGCACCGGACGCTCCCCCGCCGCCTCGACGACGCCACCCAAGAACTCATCAACCGGAATCTGACGCGGGCGACGAAACGCCGCAAGCGCACCGCGCGTCACGTTAAAGCCCGTCAACTGCTCCATGAGCTCCATGGAGGCGACGAACACAGGAACAGGACCCGCGCCCTCGCGCACGACTAGGCGCTCAAACAGCGGCATCATCTGGTCGAGCCAGCGTTCGCCCAAAAGAAAGCTCACCGGCTCGTATCCGGCACGCACCGCGCGCTCAATAACCTTGGCACTCTCGGCGATAAAGATGCCCTTGTGCGGCTCTAGCACGCAGCGCAGCTCACGCTCGGTCAGTCGCACGTAGGCATCGAGCCGCTCGTCCTCGAGCGAATCAATTCGCAGAACTTCAACGGCATCAGTCATAGCAGCCTGCCCGCACCCTTCTTTACAGCACATCTATACCAAACGAGGCGACGCTAAGCGCCGCCCTATACATTCAATCAACCCGATAATACCGTTCACGCCAGGCGATTTACGCCTCAACGCGACGATACGTCACGAACTCATAATCGACACCCTCGTCACCCTCGCCCGAGGCAATCGTGGCAACACCGCCACGCCACGCAATCTCCCATGCGGGATCGGCGTCCAAATCGGGAAAGTACGTGTCCACGGCATGAGTGCAATGGTTGTGCGTGACCTCGGCCTCGACGCAATACGGCAAAAACTGCCGATAGACATCGCCGCCACCAATCACCCAGGCAACGGGCTCATCGGCAACCGCGGCGAGCGCCTCGTCGATGCTATGCACCACGTCGACGCCCTCGACAGCAAAATCCTCGTCGCGGGTAAGCACGATATTGCGACGGTTCTTGAGTGGACGCCCACCGGGAAAACTCAGCAGCGTCTTGCGCCCCATGATGACCGGGCAGCCCTTGGTGCAGGCCACAAAATGGCGCATGTCGGCGCGATTGGACACCACCATGTCGCCCTCGCACCCAATGCCCCAATCGTCACACACGGCAACGATAGCAGATAGCTTACACGTCATGAGCACCACCTACACCGCAATGGGAATGTTCTTGACCTGCGGGCCGTGCTCATAGCCCTCGACGATCAGGTCATCGGTCGTAAACGCATAGAAGTCATGCACATCGGGGTTGAGCGTTACCTTGGGTGCCGCAAACTGCGGACGCTCGATAAGTTCGCGGACAATATCGACATGACGGTCGTAGATATGGGCGTCGGCGATCACATGCAGCAGCTCGCCGGGAATCATATCGATCGACTGCGCAACCATCATCAGCAAGATGGCGTACTGGCACACATTCCAGTTGTTCGCGGCCAAAATGTCCTGGCTGCGCTGGTTGAGAATCATGTTGAGCGTCGGCTTGTCGTCCTGCGGGCGCTGCGTGACGTTATAGGTCACGCTGTACGCGCACGGATACAGGTGCATCTCGGACAGGTCGCTAAACACATACGTGTTGGTCATGATGCGGCGACTGTACGGTGTGTGCTTAAGATCGTACAGCACTCGGTCCATCTGGTCGAAATCGCCCTCGGCATAATGGCTCTTCTGGCCAATCTGGTACCCGTAGGCCTTGCCGATGGAGCCGGTCTCGTCGGCCCACTCATCCCAAATATGGCTGTTGAGGTCATGGACGTTATTGGACTTCTTTTGATAGATCCACAAAATCTCGTCCATCGCAGACTTAAGCGCCGTGCGGCGCAGGGTGAGCGCAGGGAACTCCTCGCGCAGGTCGTAGCGCGCCGTAACGCCAAAGTTTTTAATGGTATAGGCAGGGGTGCCGTCCTCCCACACCGGACGGACCTTTTGGCCCTCGGTGGTGGTGCCATGGTCCAGAATGTCGCGACACATGGATACAAACTGTTGATCAGCTTTGCTCATTGACCCTCCTGTCAGTCGCCTACAAGCGAGATTCATTGTAGCCCAGGCGCACGCGGCCCCACAGCCCAAACATAAGCCCTCATTTTCTGACATATGCCAGAAATTCCTTGCGCAAATCCGCACGTTCGCTATTCTATTGTTGACATATGTCAGATTTGGAGAGTGTATGGCAGGAAGACGAGAAAAATTACGCCGCGTTGGGATCATCCCCGAATACCGCGGCTTTACCCCCGACGGCCTTGCCAGTGGAGACGCCATCGACATGACGATCGACGAACTCGAGGTGCTGCGCCTGTGCGACCTGGAAGGCCTTAACCAAGAGGCAGTCGCACAGCAGATGGGCATCGCGCGCGCCACGGTGGCGGCTATTTGCAGCCGAGCACATCGTAAGGTGGCAAACGCGCTGGTCAACGGGCGAGCGCTCAGTATCGAGGGCGGCAATATCGCATACTCCCCCATCACCACGACAACGGCCGCATGGCCAGCAAAGGAGGTCAGCACCATGAGGGTGGCAACGACGTACGACAACGGCAACATCTTTATGCACTTTGGCCGCAGCGAACAGTTCAAGATCTACGACATCCAGGATGGCAAGGTGCTCAACGAGCAGGTCGTGGGCACCGGCGGCACCGGTCACGGTGCCCTGGCGGGCCTACTCGCCAACGGCGGCGTGGACACGCTCATCTGCGGCGGCATCGGCGGTGGCGCTATCAACGCGCTTGCTCAAGCCGGCATCACGGTATATGCAGGTGCCCAAGGCAACTGCGACGCTTGCGTCGAGGCCCTTATCGCCGGCACGCTCGCACAGAACGGCGAGGCCACGTGCGGCTGCCACGGCAATGACCACGAGCACACCCATGAGCATGGCGAGTCCTGCGGCTGCCACGGCCATCACGAGCACGACGGACATGAGGGCTGCAGCTGCCACTAGCGGCAAGCACCTCGACGTCAACACGCTTCCGCGCGTGCGACAACCTGCGAACGAACGGCGTAGGCCGCCTGGAGTACCATCCAGGCGGCCTACGCCATACACGACTCAACCAGTCGTTACTTCTTATTGCGCATCTGCGCTTCCATCTGGCGCAGCAGGTCCATATCGGACTTGGGGCCGCCCGTACCCAGGCCGCCCATGCCGCCCAGACCCATAGCGTCCAGGCCAGGGATATTGGGCATGCGCATCTTCTTGCCCTTCTTACCCTTCTTGCCCTTCTTGCCGCCGGCCTGAGCCTGATTGGCCATCGTGCGCATGCGGCCCATCATCTTGTTCATCTCGCCCCACTGCTTCATAAGGCTATTGACCTCGGTGGGGGTCACGCCGGCGCCCTTGGCAATGCGGGCACGGCGCTGACCGTTGATGATGGAGGGACGCAGGCGCTCCTCCTTGGTCATCGACATGATAATGGCCTCGTTCTTATCGAAGATGCCTTCGTCCAGGTTGCCACCCATCTGGTTGAGCGCACGCTGGCCACCGGGGAGCATGCCCAGGATGCCCTTCATGCCGCCCATCTTCTTGACGGCCTTCATCTGGTCGAGCATGTCGTTCATGGTAAAGCCCTCGCGCAGCATGCGCTCGGCAGCCTCGAGCTGCTCGGCGTCGGCCGCCTCCTGGGCCTTCTCGATAATGCCGATAACGTCGCCCATGCCCAGAATGCGCTTGGCCATACGATCGGGATAGAACGGCTCCAGCGAATCGGGTTTCTCGCCCATGCTCACGAACTTGATAGGCTTGCCGGTCACCTG
>CAUAEH010000080.1 GCA_958427975.1 uncultured Collinsella sp.
CGCTTCGAGGCAGCCCTCGGCCGCCCCATCGTCGCCACCAGCCTCAAATAGCCGGCGCTGCCCCAGCAGACTTATAAGTTGCGGTGAAATAGTTCCTGAAACGGCCTATTTGGCGGCTAAACAGGAACTATTCCACCGCAACTGCGGAGGGGAATCCGGTGATCTTCCTGTTAGCGGGGCACGTAGCGGCCGGGTTGGGCTCCGGTGGGCTCGCCGTCGCGCGCAGCCAGCACGCCGTTCACAAACACAGCCTTGGCGCGGCCATGTGCCTCAAAACCCTCGAGCGGCGTGTAATCCACGGCCTGATGCTGCGTCGCCGCGCGAATGGTCCAGCGCGCCCGGGGATCCCACACGCACACGTCGGCATCGGCACCCTCGGCAAGACAGCCCTTGCGCGGATACATGCCAAAGACGCGCGCCGGGTTCTCGCTCATCAGGCGGCAGAGGTCCTCGGGGCCCAGCTGTCCCTCAAAGCTCGTAGCGATCGCGACGAGACGATGCTCCACACCGGGTCCGCCGTTGGGAATCGCGCGGAAGTCGTCGCGCCCGCGGTCCTTTTGCCCGTGCAGGTTAAAGCTGCAGTGGTCGGTCGCGATCGTATCGATCTCGCCGGCCACAAGCGCCTCGCGCAGTGCCGCACGGTCGCCCGCATGGCGCAGCGGCGGGCTCATCACATATTTGGCGCCCGCAAAGCCGTCCTCGCCCTGCTCCAAATAGCACGTATCGTCGAGCATCAGATACTGAGGGCATGTCTCGACATAGATGTTCTTCTGCCCGCGCGCTTTGGCAGCGCGAATGGCCTCGAGCCCCAGCTTGGTCGAAAGGTGCACCACGTTGACCGGGGCGTCGCCGGCCAAGTGCGCCAGATACAGTAGGCGGCTCACGGCCTCGGCCTCACACACGTCCGGACGGCTGAGCACATGTCCCTCGGGCCCATGAATCCCCTGCTCGTACACGCGCTTCTGCAGCTCGTTCACGAGCGTGCCGTTCTCGCAATGCACGCACAGGATACCGCCCACGCGCTTGAGCTCCTCCAGCACCTCGAGCGTCTCAGCATCGTCCAAGCGCAGGTGGTCATAGGCAAAGTAGGTCTTAAACGACGACACGCCCGCCTCGCGCATGGCCGAAAGGTCGGCGCGGTTGCGCTCGTTCCACTCGGCGAGTGCCATATGAAAGGCGTAGTTGGCCGTGCAGGTTCCGTCGGCGCGGCGATGCCACTCGGCCAAGGCATCGGGCATGGTCACGCCGCGATCGGCCGTCGCGTAGTCCACAATGGTCGTCGTGCCGCCGCAGGCAGCCGCGCGCGTGCCGGTCTCAAAGCTATCGGCTGTCCAATCCATACCGGTCCAGCACTGCATGTGCGTGTGACCGTCGATAAAGCCGGGAAACACCCAGCAGCCCGCGGCGTCCTCGACGGTATCGCCCTCGGCCGGCTCGATTGCCGCGGCGATCCGTACGATCTTATCGCCATCCATGGCAAGATCAGCGCGGCGAAGCCCCTGGGGCGTCACGAGCGCGCCGTTTTTGATGATGATCATAATTGCTCCTTATTGATTGATGCTGTTGGCCACGCGATCAAAATACGAGCAGGCGGCAATATGCTCCGTTATGCGTCGCTGTCCCTTGGCGGTGTCGACGTCCCACAGCTCGTAGGCACGCGCCTCGACCAGCACCACATCGGTACGGCCTTTGAGGATCGAACCGCCGCCGTCCTTGCCCTCAAGACACATAAGTGCATCGAACAGTTCCGCCGGAAAGAGCACCGGGCTCGAAGGCTCACCGTTGCACGCAAGACGTACCGGACGCTTGCGGCCACGCTCGTCAAATGCACGAACCATAGCCTCAAAAGAATCCGAACTCACGAGCGGCTGGTCGCCCGGCAAAAAGAGGCAACCTTTCCAGTTGCGTTCGGCTCCCCACGAAAGGCCCGCACGGACGCTTTCGCTGCGCAGCTCGCCATCGTGCAGCACACACGGGCAATGCTTGTCCTCGCAAATCTGAGCGACCTCGGGCCAACGCGTCGAAACCACGACGTCAAAGCCCCGGGGAACCGAATCGATGGTCCGGGCAATCAGCGGCTCGCCATAGATATCGGCAAGCATCTTGTTAGAGCCAAACCGCTTGCCCTCGCCCGAGGCCATAATCACGCAACCAAGTTTCATCTCCGCAAACCTCCCCTGGCTGCCTTGGACGCCATAGTTGCTATACCCACCATACCAAGCTCACACTCCGTCGGAACAGGCATGCGCTCGTTTTTCCAGCGAACGCCCCTTGGCTCTCCATAGTACAAAGGAGGGCACCCCGCGACGCAGGGCACCCTCCTCAATGGTGCAGATATGCCTACTCAGCGTCGCCGGTAAACGTGGTACCGGTCTTGCCGGCAAGACCGTCACGCGCCTTCTCGAGCAGCGTGATGAGCGCCGTGCGGCGCGGCTTGCTCTCGGCAAACGTCGAGGCGGCCTGAACCTTGGGCAGCATGGAGCCACGACCGAACTCGTTGGCCTCGGACAGACGCTTTACGTCAGCCGCGGTCAGCGTGTCGAGCCACTGCTCGTGGTCGGTGCCAAAGCCAATGGCAACCTTCTCCACAGCTGTCAGGATAATCAGGGCATCGGCGTCGAGCTGCTCGGCAAGCTTCTCGGCCGCAAAGTCCTTATCGATGACGGCGGCAGCGCCCTTAAGGTGGTTGCCCTGGGACTTGGTGACGGGAATGCCGCCACCGCCGCAGGAGATCACCACATGGTTGGACTCGACGAGCGACTTAATGGTGTCGAGCTCGACGATGTTCACGGGCTTGGGCGAGGCAACCACGCGACGGAAGCCCTGCTTCTCGTCGTGAATGAACTGGTAGCCGCGGTCGGCCTCCAGCTCCTTGGCCTCGGCCTCGCTCATCCACGGACCGATCGGCTTGACCGGGTCGGCAAAGGCCGGGTCGTCCGCCGCAACCTCGACCTGGGTGAGCACGGTCGCGACACCCTTGTCGATATTGCGGTCGAGCATTTCCTCGCGCAGCGCATTTTGCAGGTCATAGCCAATGTAGCCCTGGCTCATGGCGCCGCAAACGGACAAGGGGCAGGGAACGTACTTCTGAGGATTAGAGCGCGTGAGCTCAGCCATCGCGTTGGCGATCATGCCCACCTGGGGACCGTTGCCGTGCACGACGACGACCTCGTTGCCCTCCTCGATCAGGTCGACGATGGCCTTGGAAGTCGTCTTGACGGCCTCCATCTGCTCGGGAAGGTTGGCGCCGAGGGCGTTTCCGCCCAAGGCGACAACAATACGCTTAGCCATTTCTCAGCCCAGCTTTAGGCCTGGAACCAACGGGCGGTGTTGCGCTCGTCGAGGGCCTTGAGGGTAGCGGCGGGATCGGCAACCTTCTGCAGGAACATCATGGCTGCGATGGCGTACGGCTTGTAGCTGGCCTCCTTGTACATGCCCACGCGGTGCATGTCGAAGACGTCGGCGTTGACCTCGCCGTGCTCGCAGGAGACACCGGAGATGTCGGCGGGCAGCGGGTGCATAAAGATGGTGTCCTGGCCGTTGGCAGTCTTCTCCATGAGCTCGGTCGTGGAGCACCAATCCTGATGCGTAGCGTTCTGAGCGAGTAGCTCCTTCTCGAGCGCAGCGATGCCGGCGTCGTCGCCCTCGGCGTACAGGTTGGTGCGCTTCTCCATGGCGGCAAACGGAGCCCAGCTCTTGGGGATCACGATGTCGGCGCCCTCGAAGGCCTCGGCCATGGTGTTGGCCTGCTTAAAGGTGGTGCCGGACTCGGCGGCATAGCTCTTGGCGCGCTCGACGACCTCGGGCATGAGGTCGTAGCCCTCGGGGTGAGCCAGGGTGACGTCCATGCCAAAACGGGGCAGCAGGCTGATCAGCGACTGCGGGCAGGACAGCGGCTTGCCGTACGAGGGAGAATAGGCCCAGGTAACGGCAACCTTCTTGCCCTTGAGGTTCTCAAGACCGCCAAACTCGTTGATGAGGTAGAGCATGTCGGCAGAGGACTGCGTGGGGTGATCGGAGTCGGACTGCAGGGAGATGAGCGTGGGACGGTGATCCAGAACGCCGTCCTCGTAAGCCTGCTGGACAGACTCGGAGACCTCGGCCATGTAGGCGTCGCCCTTGCCGATGTACATGTCGTCGCGGATGCCGATGACGTCGGCCATGAAGGAA
>CAUAEH010000081.1 GCA_958427975.1 uncultured Collinsella sp.
ACCTACAACAGCGCGGTTAACAGCCGCGTGCTCTACCATTGAGCTACCGAGGAATTTAAAAGCCCAGCGAAATGGGCTGAGAACTTCTGGCTCCCCGGGTAGGACTCGAACCTACAACAGCGCGGTTAACAGCCGCGTGCTCTACCATTGAGCTACCGAGGAATAGGTGCGTGCTCTCAAGCAACGAAGTTTATTATACGGACGAATCAGCTCAGGGCAAGAACTTTTTTAAGAAATTTTCCGACCCAGTCATTGGGGACGTTCTTAAACGACCAGTCATTCAAGAACGTCCCCAACGACTACATGAAAGCGCCCCAAGCGGATGTGCTTGAGGGCGCCTCTTGCTTGACTAGCTTTCGATATAGTCCTTGAGCTTGCTGCTGCGGCTCGGGTGGCGGAGCTTGGCCAGGGTCTTGGACTCGATCTGGCGGATACGCTCGCGCGTGACGCCAAACTCGCGGCCGACTTCCTCGAGCGTACGGGGATGTCCGTCGACAAGGCCAAAGCGCAGCTCGATAACCTTGCGCTCACGATCGGCAAGCGAATCGAGCACCTGGGTGAGCTGCTCCTGCAGCATGGAGAAGCTGGCCGCATCGGGCGGAACGATGGCCTGGGAGTCCTCGATGAAGTCGCCCAGCTGGGAATCCTCTTCCTCGCCGATGGGGGTCTCGAGCGACACGGGCTCCTGCGAGATCTTCTGGATCTCGCGGACGCGGTCGGCGCTCATGTCCATCTCGGCACCGATCTCCTCGGGGGTCGGGTCGCGGCCCAGGTCCTGAAGGAGCTGACGCTGCACGCGGACGAGCTTGTTGATGGTCTCGACCATGTGCACGGGAATACGGATGGTACGGGCCTGGTCGGCGATAGCGCGCGTGATGGCCTGACGGATCCACCACGTGGCGTACGTGGAGAACTTAAAGCCCTTCTGGTAGTCGAACTTCTCGACGGCGCGGATCAGACCGAGGTTGCCCTCCTGGATCAGGTCCAGGAACAGCATGCCGCGACCGACATAGCGCTTGGCGATGGAGACGACCAGACGCAGGTTTGCACTGATGAGCGCCTGCTTGGCTTCGAGGCCCACGTTCTCAATGCGCGTAAGGCGACGCATCTCGGCACGCGTGAGTTCGAGCTCACCAGCATCGGCAGCCTCGAGCTTCTCGGTGGCCTCAAGACCGGCCTCGATCTTCATAGCCAGATCGACCTCTTCGGAGGCGGTCAGCAGGTCGACCTTGCCGATCTCCTTGAGGTACATACGGACCGGGTCGCCGGTCAGCATCACCGTGGAGGCATCGATGCCACGCACGCGGGAGCGTGAACGGGACGTGCGCACGGTGCGCTTCTTCTTGTTCTTGGAAGAACCCATCTCGGCGTCGGCCTGACGGGCCATCTTGAGCTCGTGATCGTCGAGCGAGCCGGAATCGTGCTCGTCGTCGTCATCGAAATCGTCGGTATCGGTATCGGTATCGGTATCGTCATCGTCGACACCCATGGGGGCGTCGTCGTTACCGCTCGCGGAGATAATCTGGATGCCGCTGTTGCGCAGCGCGGAATACACCGCGGTGAGCTGCTCGTCAGAAACATCGATATCCTTCAGGGCGACCTGAATCTCGTCCTCGGTTACCGAAGTCCTGTTTGAGCCGTTGCCCATGAGCTTTGCAACGTAGGATTCCAGCCCAGTACCCGTGCTCTCAGTCTTTTTTGGCACAGATTCTCCCTTCATAGTCCACAGGACTCAATACTTTAGCACACACATTGACGTCTATACCCAAAAAGAAGACTGGATATAGGCGAGAATACGCTGGTTGACCACAACATCTAGGCTTGTTCGGTGCCCGCGGCCTCCAGGCCGATCAAACGGAACGGGTCCGCCACGCCGCCGATCGACTTTTGCAGTTCGCGTTGACGTTGCGAGTCCTGTGCGGCCTGCACGGTCAGCGCGCGACGGGCCTCATCATCGAGTGAACGGTCCTGGCGCAGCTTGGCCTGTGCGGCACGCATGCGGCGCTTGATGGTGTAGAGCTCGAGCGTATCGAGCATAAACACGATGTTCGTCTCGGTGGGGTGCTTGCTCGTCGCCGAGATGCGCCCGGCACTCACAAGCGTTGCCGCATCGGGACACACCGACCGCGCCGCATCCATGCAGGCTGCAGGATCGGTTCCCGGCGGCGTTGCCAGAACGGCCCACGCGATGGACTCGTGACGTGGGTCAACCCACTCGATGGAGCAGATGCGGTCGGCATACGTGCGGAACAGGTCGGGGTAGCTCGTGAGCATGGTCAGCAGCTCGCGCTCCCCTGCCAAGGACTTGCGCTCTAGATCGGTCAGAACCATAGGGGCCGAGGCGTCTGCCGGGACACCAACGGGCGCAGAGCCCATATCGTCAGGCACATCAATCGGCGGCAGGTCGTCGACGACCTCCACGGGCGCGGCACCGTAGGCATCGAGCGGGACGTAGTCGTACGGCTCTTCTTCGACCGGTGCGGACACCGGCGGCGTCGCGCCCGATGCCCAAGCACCGCGACCGGCATCACGAGAACCCGATGCCCGACCGCCCGCGCTACCGGACCGCTCAGCCTGTGCCCGCTGGCGCTCATAGTTCTGCTCACGACGTCGTTCCGCATCCTCGCGCTTGGCGACATCGCGAAACACACGGCCCGAGCTCGCACGCACGGTCTCCAGATCCAAACCCAACAGGTCGGCAATCTGGATAAAGTACGTATCGATCATATAGCTGTTGCGCAACGGATAGATAAGCGTCAGCGCATCCTCGAGCGCCTTGGCGCGACCGCCCGGCGTGGTAATGTCGCTCGACTCCTGCAGCGAACGGTAGACAAAGTCCATGAGCGGCTCGGCCGCGTCGATGCGCGCCTGCAGCTCCTCTCCGCCGTGCGCCGTGATGAACTCCATGGGATCGTTGCCGTCGGGCAGCACTACGCAGCGCAGGTCCATCGAATCCTGCTCGATAAACTGAATCGCGCGGCGAGCGGCCTTTTGACCGGCGGCGTCGCCATCGAACATATATACAATGCGCTTGGCAAAACGGGTGAGTGTCTTAACGTGATGTTCCGTGAGCGCCGTGCCCAGCGTGGCGACGACGTTTTTGATCCCCGCCTCCCAGCAAGCGATACAGTCGGTATAGCCCTCCACCACGATGGCGGTATCCTGCGCGACGATAAACTCCTTGGCCCAGTTAAAGCCGTAGAGGTTTCGTTTTTTATGGAACACACTCGTCTCGGCGGTGTTGAGATACTTGGGTTGGCCGTCACCCATGATGCGACCGCCAAAGGCAATGTTGTGACCCTGCTCGTCAAAGATGGGGAACATTACGCGGTCGTAGAAGCGGTCGGCAAGCTGCCCGCGCCCGCGGCTCACGGCAACGTTGGCGTCGATCATCTCCTGCGGGGTAAAGCCCGCTTGAGACAGATGCGAAACCAGTGCGTTGCGACCCGGCGCAAAGCCCAGGCAGTAGCGGCGACAGACGTCTCCACCCATGCCACGGCTGGCAAAGTACTCGCGCGGACGGCTGTCCTTACCGCGCATAAGCATGGTGTGGTAGAACTGAGCCGTCTCGGCGCACAGGTCATAGATGCGGGCACGCTTGGTGCCGCGATCGCGCTGCGCACCGGTATCGTGCAGTTCAATGCCCGCACGATCAGCCAAATAGCGGATCGACTCGGGAAAACTCAGGTTCTCACGCTTCATGATATAGGTAAAGACGTCGCCGCCCTCGCCGCAGCCAAAGCACTGCCACACCTGCGTAGCAGGGATAATGTGAAACGATGGGGTCTTTTCGCCATGAAACGGGCAGCAGCCCCAAAACTCATGGCCGCGGGGCTTGAGCTCAACCGTTTCCTGCA
>CAUAEH010000082.1 GCA_958427975.1 uncultured Collinsella sp.
GGCGCAGCTCGGAAAGGGTCATGTCGCGCACGTCGATGCCGTCGAGCGAAATGCTGCCGCCCGTGACGTCGTACAGGCGCGGAATCAGCTGCACGAGCGTGGACTTGCCCGAGCCCGTGGAGCCAATAATGCCAAGCATCTGGCCGGCGTGCGTGGTGAAGTTTACGCCGCTGATGACATCGGCGCGGGCATCGGGGTACTGGAAGCTCACGTCGCGGAAGGTGAGCTCACCGCGCGGCGCGCTGGCCGCGGGCAGTTTGGGCGAGGCGGGGTCGTTGATGCTGGTGGGGCAAGTGATGACCTCTTCCACGCGCTCGGCTGCGACCTCGGCACGGGGCAGGATGACCGAAACCATGGTGAGGATCATAAACGCCATGACGATCTGCATGGTGTAGGAGATAAACGCCATCATGTTGCCGACCTGCATCACGCCGTCGGACACGCCCTGCGCGCCAAACCAGACGATAAGCACGGTGATGCAGTTCATGACGAGCATCATGAGCGGCATCATAAAGCTCATGGCGCGGTTGGTGTAGAGCTGCGTGGTCATTAGGTCGAGCGAAGCCTTGTCAAAACGCTCGAGCTCATGTTCCTCGCGGTTGAACGAGCGGATGGGCATAAGGCCGTCGAGCAGCTCGCGGGCGGTAAGGTTCACGCGGTCAACAAAGCTTTGCATCTTTTTGAACTTGGGCATGGTGAGGCCCATAAGCACGCCGACGACGGCCGAGACCGCGATGATGGCAACGGCGATGGTCCACTCCAGGCCGGTATGGTTGGCCAGGACGCGCATGACGGCGACGATGCCCATGACGGGGGCCATCAGGCACATGCGGATAAACAGGGTTGCGGCCATCTGGATCTGCTGAATGTCGTTGGTGCAACGAGTGATGAGCGAGGCCTGGCTAAACTTGCCCACCTCGGCCGGCGAGAAGTGCATAACCTTGTTGAAGGTCTCGCGGCGCAGGTCGCGGGCGATGGAGCAGGCGGTGCGCGAAGCCACGGCACCGGTCAGGATGGTGGCGACGAGCGACACCAGGCACAGCCCAAACATCGTGGTCGCCATGCGGCTCAGGTACGCGTTCTGCACGTCGGCGGGGTCGATGCCCTGCGCCTTGTACTCGTCCTGTACATAGCTCACGGCGCGCTGGGTGACGATGGAGCCCGACATGGAGCCCATTTTGTCCGCCATTTGGTTGGCGCCCTCGACGAGCTTGCTTTGGTCTACCAGACCGCCCTCGACACCCAGGCGCAGGCTCTTCATAGTGATCTTACCGCCGTCGGCATCAATCTGCTTTTGCATGTTCTGCGCCGCCGCGGCCTTCTGCTGCATCTCGGCGAGCTGCTCGGGCGTCATCGCTGCCATTTGCTCGGGGGTGGGCATGGCCTGGGCAGCGTTGTCGTCTTTCTCGCTGGACGAGCCCATCATGTCGCCCATGGAGTTGGCGTCGATGCCCTGGTTGAGCGAAAGGACAACAGTCTCGGGCAGGCTCATAATGTCGGCAATCTTGCCTCCATCGGCACGCTCTTCCTCGGTGCCCTCGTACGTTCGAATGTCGTTTTTGTCAGCCTTGCTAAACACGGCCTCCACAGCCTTGGCGTCCTTGGCGCTCATAAAGAGTTCGAGGTCGTCGAGCGATTCGGCGCGGATGGTGTCGGGTACGGGCGACGCGATGCCGCCTTGCTGCACACCCACGTCGACGATGTCGCTCATATAGGTAGGCAGCGCCAGATCGGCGTTGCAGCTGATTACGATAAGTACGATAGCTGCGAACAGTGCCAGGATATGTTTTTTAAAGAGCTTGAGAATCCTCACTCGGCATCTCTCCTTTCTTGATTGCGGTCGATAATTTCGTTGGCACGTCTAAGAAGGCGCACCATCTCTTGGGTATCTGTTTCGCCAAGCTGCTCGAGGAAGGCCGCGGTGCGGTCCTCGAATTCCCGACGTTTGATTTCGATAACCTGGAATCCTTTGTCGGTCACCGTGACGTGTACGCGACGACGGTCGGTCTTTGAGTGCTCGCGCTCGACCCAGCCCTTGGCCTCGAGGGCGCGCAGGATATTGGCGATGCGGGCGCTCGAGACCCAGGCGCGATCAGCGAGTTCGCTCGGCGTGAGCGAGCCGCCGGCGCGCATGAGGGCGCGCATGACGGCCATCTCGCCACCCAGAGCCTGGTCGGCAAAGCGCGAAACGCGCTGGTGCATGCTGCCAAACTCGGTAAAGAGCTGACGCCCAAGCTCATGGAAATCGGTATCTTCCACCGAAAACCCCTAACACTAGAAACTATTTTCGGTGGAAGATGATACCCCCATACGCGGGCCTCATACAATGGGCAATATTAAGAGCTCATTAAGACTTAAAATCATTCAATTGCTAAAGCGTTTCAAAGAACTAGTATGCACGCGGTTAGGCGAGGGGTTGTCACCACCATGACGACTGGGACTCATATAATCGCCACGTGCGATGCTCCAACTTCCCGCGAGGAGACACCTTATATAAAGGGGGATGGAGTCATGGCATTTGACTTCACGGGCAAGACCGCGATTGTCACGGGCGGCACTCAGGGCATTGGCCTCGAGATCGCCAAGGGCATCGTCGCGGGCGGCGGACATGTCGCGCTCATCGCAAGGAACGCTGCTAAGGGCGAGGCCGCTGTGGCCGAGCTTGGCGAGGGCAACAAGTTCTATCAGCTCGATGTCGCCGATGCGCCCAAGGCGCGCGAGACCGTCGAGCAGATTTTTACGGACCTGCCGCAAACCAACATCCTGATCAACTGCGCTGGCGTCATCAGCACCAAGAAGTTCGACGAGATCGATGACACCGAGTGGCGTCGCACCATCGACATCAACCTCAACGGTACCTTCACTATGATGAACGCCGTGTACCCGCACTTTAAGGCGGCCCATGCCGGCACTATCGTCAACGTGAGCTCTGTTGCGGGCAAAATCGGTGGCGGCCTGCTCGGCACAGCCGCCTACGCCAGCTCCAAGGCCGGTGTTAACGGTCTGACCAAGGCAGTCGCCAAGGAAGGCGGCAAGTTCGGCGTCCGCTGTAACGCCGTGTGCCCGTCGCTCACGTTGACCGATATGACCTCGATTCTCTCTGACGAGAACTCTCAGCGCATCATCAACGGTATCCCTCTGGGCCGCGCCGCCCAGGCCAGCGAGCCTGCGCAGATGGTGCTGTTCTTCGCTTCCGACCTCGCCAGCTTCGTGAACGGCGAGATTGGTGACTGCGACGGCGGCATCGTCCTGGACGGGTAATACCCCACGACGATTATTCGGCGACGGCCCCTGCGACTCGGGACCGTCGCCTTCTTTCTGACATAGGCGCGTGCGGCTACGATTCGCATGCATCCAAAGGAGATATATATGAGTGAATCGACTGCGGTGGAGGCGCCGGCGGCAAAGGAGCCGTTCTTTAAGATGTCCTCCATCCCGGGCGCCAATATCTTGGTGCCGCTTCTGTTGGGCTGCCTGCTCAACACGCTATTCCCCGACCTGTTCAAAACGCTCGGCAGCTTTACGCTTGGTATGACCCAGCAGGGCGCAGGCCCGCTCGTGGGCGCTTTTTTGCTCATCGTCGGTACGACGATTTCGTTTAAGAGTGCTCCTGCCGCCGCTGCACGCGGCGCCATCATCATCGCCGTCAAGCAGATCGTGGTCGTTGCCGTGTCGCTGCTCATCCTTTATGTGTTCAACGACAACCTGTTTGGCATCTCTGCCATGGTGATGCTGGCGGCTTGCACCGGCGCCAACAACGCTATGTACGCTGGTC
>CAUAEH010000083.1 GCA_958427975.1 uncultured Collinsella sp.
CCTGATGACCGATAGGATGATATCGCGTCGCCGCTTGATTGAGGCGGCTGCCGGCGCATTGCTGCTTTCGGGCTGCTCTGCGCAGGACGAATCCTCGACAAAAAAGACCAAGAAGCAAGGCAAGATTAAAAAGGCCGATGCGTCTAGCGAGACCAAGCATCTTCGCGACAAGGATGAGCTGTACGAGGTCTACGATGACTCGGGCATCGTATGCATGTACCTGACGGTCTCGCGCGGCAATAGCTCCGAGAACACCGACCATAGCTGGGCCGAGATCAATACGTACTCGGTGTATGACTATCAAGCAATGGATGTCGAGCGCTATCAAGTTTTGGGCTTACTGCAGCCGGGTGACGACAAGGGTCCCGTTGCGGGGGAGGTCGGTTACGGTGAGGAGGCACCCAATGCCACCGTTCAGGTGCGCGGTCAGTCCTCGAGCAAAGGTGCTCAGAAGAACTATAAAGTTGAGCTGAAGCACGGTAAGGGTACGTGGCGACAGCAGCGCTCCATCGCGCTCAATAAGCATATGAGTGAGGGCCTGCGCTTTCGTAACAAGATGGCCTACGATCTGATTCGCGGAATCCCCCAGATGATGGGCCTGCGCACGCAGTTTGTGCATCTGTGGGTGTGCGACCAAACCGAAAAGTCGAATGATACGTTTGCCGACTACGGCTTGTTTACGCAGGTGGAGCAGCTCAATAAGACGGCACTTAAGGCGCATGGGCTCGATAAAGACGGGCATCTGTACAAGGTGAACAACTTTGAGTTTGAGCGCTATAGGGACATTATTAAGCTGGCTGACGACCCGGCGTTTAATCAGGCGGATTTTGACTATCTGCTGGAAACAAAGGGTGATTCCGATCATTCAAAGCTCATTGAGATGCTTGATGCACTCAATGATGATTCGAAAAAAATCGATGAGGTGCTCGCAACGTATTTTGATACCGAGAACCTGGTCTATTGGCTGGCGTTTCAGATGCTGACGGGCAACTGCGACACGCAGAATCGTAACTTCTATTTGTATAGTCCGCTCAATTCCAAGGTCTGGTATTTCTTGGATTGGGATAACGACGGTATGCTTCGTAAGCGTGAGCTCGAGATTCGAGACCATTCGGATTATTCGAGCTGGGAGCGCGGCGTTAGCAACTACTGGGTCAATGTTCTGTTTCGGCGTGCCCTTAAGAGCAAATCATTCCGCAGCGAGCTCGATGACGCCGTCAAGGACGTGCGCTCCTATCTGACCGAGGAGCGCCTGACCAAGATGATCAGCCACTATCGCCAGGTGACCGAGTCGCTGGTGTTTGCGTCACCCGATCTCGACCATTTGCCCGTGACCAAGGATGAATACGAACAGATCGCCGCGGCGATTCCGGCTGAGATCGAGGAAAACTGGAAGAGTTACCGCGAGAGCTATAAGAAGCCCATGCCGTTCTACATCGGCGTGCCGCAGATTGAAAACGACAAGTTGCGTATGAATTGGGATGCGGCGTACGACTTTGAGGCGCGCGATATTCGCTATACCGTCGAGCTGGCGCGCGATTACGCCATTAATGACGTAGTCTTTAAGGCCGAGGACGTGCTGCTTCCCGAGGTGACCTGCGATGCGCCCGATGCTGGACAGTACTTCGTGCGCGTGCGCGCCACTAACTCCGACGGCTATACGCAGGATGCGTTTGACTACTATGTGACCGACGACGGCAAGCAATACGGCATGAAGTGCTTCTATGTGCGAGATGGCGGCAAGGTCGTGGAGGACACGTATGTGGAGGGCTAACGCGCTGCTTGAGCGTCTGGCGGCTCCGCCCGCGCGAACCACGCAGGAGCGTTACCGCCACGAGCTCAAATATCTCATTAACGAGGGCGAGCACGCCGCGCTTGCCTGTCGCATGGCGCCGGTATTTAAGCTGGACAAGCATGCGCAGGCGGGCGGCTACACCATCCGCAGCCTGTACTTTGACGACTGCTGCAACTCGGCCTACGAGGAAAAAGACGCCGGCATCCTCATGCGCAAAAAGTATCGCGTTCGCATCTATAACGGCAGCGACAAGGTGATTAAGCTCGAGCGCAAAAAGAAGTACGGCAGCTGGATTTATAAGGAGGACGCGCCGCTTACGCGCGTCGAGTTTGAGCAGATCCTGGCCGGCGACTACGACTTTTTGCTGCGGAGCCCCCACCAACTCTGCCGTGAGTTCTACATCGAGTGCATCTGCAATATGATGCGCCCGCGGACCATCGTGGATTACGAGCGCGAGCCGTGGGTGATGGACGAAGGCACCGTGCGCATCACATTTGACATGAACGTGCGCGCCGCGGTGGGAAGCTTCGATATCTTTGATGCGACCCTGCCCGCGCTGCCCGTGCTGGAGCCCGGCAAGCTGGTGATGGAGGTTAAGTTTACCGAGTTTTGCCCGCAGCTGGTGCGCGATATGGTACCGCCGGGCGCGGCGGAGCTCACGGCGGTCTCCAAGTACTGCCTGTGCTACGAAAAGACCGCCTACTTGCGCGGCTTTAACTACTGGGAATCGGATTATGAGAACCGAGGGGATATTTAGACCATGAGCACCAGGGACTTTTTTAAGAACTCCGTCTTGGAGGCGTTTGGCCAGGTCGACCCTGCCAAGATCGGCCTGTCGCTGCTCGTGGCGCTCGCCATGGGCATTCTGATCTATTACGTGTACAAGCGCTTCTTTACTGGCGTGGTGTACTCGCGCAGCTTTGCCGTGACGCTCGTGGGCATGTGCGTGCTCACCTGCATGGTCACGCTCGCGATCTCGACGAACGTGGTCATCTCGCTCGGTATGGTCGGTGCTCTGTCTATCGTCCGCTACCGTACAGCGGTCAAGGATCCGCTCGACCTGTTGTATCTGTTTTGGTCCATTACCACGGGTATCACAGCGGGCGCCGGCATGTACGCGCTCGTAGGGCTTGCGGCAGTGGTGATCGTCGTGATGATCGCCGGCTTCGCTACGCACCAGGACAAGGCGCGCGTGTACATGATGGTTATCCACTATACGGGTCAGACCACGGGCGACGACATTGTGCGTGCCTTTGGCCGCACCAAGTTCACCGTTAAGTCTAAGACCATGCGCGGCGACAAGGTGGAGATGGCCGTCGAGGTGTTCTCGGACGGCGTGGACATGCCCTATGCCGACGCCATCCGTGCGCTCGACGGCGTGGAGGACCTGACGCTCATCCAGTACAACGGCGAGTATCACGGTTAGAACCCTAGCGAGCAAATTGCACAAAGAGGGGCGCTCCTGGTCGAGCGTACGTCAGCGAGCGGGCAGCTGCCGTGGCGATGTGCCACGAAAGAGGAGCGACGCGTACTTCATGTACGCGAGCGACGGTTTGAGCGGCAGATCGCCCGGCAGATGCCCGCGCAGCGTCGAGCAGTCCGGCGTTCGTCAGAACGCCGGAACGAACAGGTATCATTGTGTAAGCGATTTCAATGACAGGGGTGCTCGTGGTAAAGATGAAAGATGTGGCCGAGCTGGCCGGCGTTTCGAGCGCCGCGGTCTCGCGCTACCTCAACGGTGGGTATATCTCGGCGGACAAGGCCGAGCGTATTAAGCAGGCGATTGAGCTGACCGGATACGTGCGGTCCAGCCAGGCTCGCGCGCTGCGCACCGGCTCCACCAAGCTCATCGGCGTCATCGTGCCTAAAATCAACTCGGAATCCGTGAGCCGCATTACCGCCGGCATTGGCCAGGTGCTCGGTCGTCGTGGCTACCAGATGTTGCTTGCCAATACCGACAA
>CAUAEH010000084.1 GCA_958427975.1 uncultured Collinsella sp.
GGCTGGTTGGCCTGCAGCGCAAACATCTCGAGCTGGGCCGCACGCAAGCGGTTGCGACGACGGACGGCAGCGCGCAGGTCATCGTCGGTAATCGTGATGCCGTAGAAGCCCTCGAGCTCCTCCTTGAGCAGGCGGCACTCCTCGTACCAGCCCTCGCGCTCGTAGGCGCGATCGCGACCCTGCGGAAGATGCAGAATGTGCGTGCGCTTGAGTTCATTGAGTAGCTCGTACATCTTCTTCTTGCCGTCGCAGGTGGTCTCGCCGATGATCATGTCGCTAAAGTACGTAAACGGGCACTTTTGCGAGTAGGCAAAACCGTAGGTCGACTTGATGAGCGGGCAGAGGTTTGCCGGCAGCACCTTCTCGGCCTCGGGAATCACCTCGTCGGATGTACCGCACAAGGCCACACTTGCGGCGCCCGCGGCATCGATAATCTCGAGCGGCGTATAGCTGCACAAAAAGCCGACCAGGCGATTACCCGCCTGCTTATAGTCCTTGACGCGAATAAACGCCGCCTTGCGCTGCTCGTTGAACTCCTCAAAAGTGCGTGGCAGCGGCGTTTGTTCGATTTCCTCCATGTGATTCTCCCCTCTTTGAAAATCTAAAATGACTTAGCCCCGGGCTCGCGAAGAGCGATTAGAGCTGCCTTGGATCGAGCGCCTGCTGGAGCGTGTCTCCCAACACGTTGAAGCAGAGCACCGTAAGCAAGATAAAGAGCCCCGGCACGAGCGCGAGCACGGGACTGTAGAGAATGTACTGCTGAGCCCCCTGGAGCATGGAGCCCCACGAAGCCATGGGCAGCTGAACACCATAGCCCAAAAACGAGAGAGCGCTCTCATCGAGGATCGCGTTAGCCACCGCAAGGCTCGCGGCAACGATCACCTGAGGCAACAGGTTGGGCATGATGTAGCGCAGGATGATGCGCGCATGCCCCGCACCGAGTGCTCGCGCGGCATCCACGAAGTCGCGCTGCTTGAGCGTGAGCGTCTGCGCGCGGGTAACGCGCGCAACCGAGGTCCACGAGAAAAAGGCGAGCATAAACACCAGCGTCACGAGGTTTCGCGGCGCAAAGGCGTAGACCACGATGATAAACAGCAGGCTGGGAACCGAGAGGAACACGTCGACGATGCGCATCAGCACCGCATCGACCTTTCCGCCCGCGTACCCGGCAACAGATCCCACCAGGCACCCGATCACCACGGCCACGGCCATGGCGGCAAAGCCCACCAAAAGCGACACACGCCCGCCGTACAGGGCGCGGGTAAACGTATCGCGACCCAGGTCATCGGTTCCCAGCAGATGCTCGGCGCAGGGGCCCATCAGCTTGTCGGGCGAGAGCGCGTCGGGATCGTAGGGAGAGAGCGGTGCCAGCAGCGCGCCCAACACGATCACGCAGAGGATGACGGCGCAAACCGGGGCCAAGCGGTTCTTGGCCATGTGCTTGAAGAGTCCGGCCCTATTCATCGGAACCTCCGTCCAGGCGAATGCGCGGATCGACAACGGCGTAGAGAACGTCAGCAAGCAGGTTTCCGATCAAAAGGAGGCACGAGGCAAGCATCGTGATGCCCATGATCATGGTGTAGTCGCGGTTGTTGACGGCATCCATGCAGAGCACGCCCAGCCCGGGCCAGCCAAATACGCTCTCCACGATAAACGAGCCCGTGACGAGCGTGCCAAAGTTCATACCCACCATGGTGATGAGCGGCAGGATCGAGTTGCGAAGCACATGGTGCGTGAGCACACGGCGGCGCGGGGTTCCCTGGGCCACGGCAACGGTGACGTACTCCTCGCGCATCTGCGAGATCACGCCCGCACGCAGGTAGCGCACAAAGGTGGCTGTGTTTCCCACCGAGAGCACGATCACGGGAAGGATAGCGTGGCGCGCCACATCGACGGGGTCGTTGACGCCGATGGTGCGCATGCCCGAGCTCGGCAGCACGCCCAGCACAAGCGCGAACAGGATGATCAGCATGATGCCAAACCAAAACGGGGGCACCGAGATACCGATATAGGTCAAAAGGCTGATCACGTTATCGGGCAGCCGGTTTCTAAAATAGCCCGCGAGCAGACCCAACGGAATCGCGAGAGCCACCGAGAGAACGAGCGCGGCACCCATGAGCCCCACGGTGTTGGGCAGCCTGCTCAGGATCTGGTCCTTGACGGGCTGATGGTTGCTCGTGGAGAGACCCCAATCGCCCTGGAGCATCTTTCCCGCCCAGCTCACATAACGCTCGGCGATATTGCCCGAGAGACCCAACGAGTCCCTCATCGACTCCAACTGCTCATCGGAGAGCTTATGCGATGAGACCGAGGGGGACGTGTAAAGGTAGAGCGGGTCGCCCGGTGCAAAGTAGACGATCGAGAAGGCGAACATCGACACCAGGACAAAGACGAGCGCTGTCTGGGAGAGGCGTTTGAGCAGATACGATCTCATGGGTTCCTTTCATGCGCAAGGGACACGGACGGCAAACGGCGCCCGCGCCCCCATCGAGCCCTATGTGGGCCGCAACCATATGAGGCTAATCGAACTTGATCTCGGTGTAGTCCTCGAAGATCGGCGTGGTCTGGCACGTATCGACGCCCTTGAGGTTGGAAGGCGCGGCAAAGCAGTAGTTGGGGTAGGCGATCGGGAAAACGAGGTTGGCATCGTGGGCCTTCTGCTGAAGGTCGGCGTAGGTCTCCTCACGCTGCTTCTCGTCAACGGTACCGCGACCCTGGATAAAGAGGTCGAGGACCTCCTGCGGGGTATCCACGTTGATGCCCCAGGTGCCGTCGTACATGCCAACGACCACGTCGTCGGGATCGCCCGCGGAGGCGTAGCCGTTGAGATAGAGCTCATAGTCGGCCTGATCGGTAAAGACGATGTCGAAGAAGCCGTTGGACTCCACGCCTTGGACGTCGACCGTCACGTCGATGGTCTTGAGCTGCTGCTGGATAACCTGAGCGGTCTCCTTCATGTAAGCACGGTCGGCGTTGAAGTAGAGCTTGACGGTCTTCCCCGCAAGACCGGAGCTCTCGGCGAGCTTCTTGGCCTTGTCCACGTCCTGTTTATACGCCTTGACGGAATCGCTGTGGTAGAGCGTGCGGTTGGAAAAGATGGAGTTGGCCACCACGGCGAGGTTCTCGCCGTAAACCGTGTCGACGATCTCCTGAACGTCGAGCGCGGCAAAGACGGCCGCCACGGCGTCCTTATCGCTCCAGGTCTCGCAGTACTTGTTCCAGGCAAGGTAGTTGACGCGGCCCTCGGGGATGGAGGTGAGCGTCACATCGCTGCTGTCGCGGTACTCCTTGGCCACCGTCTCGGTGGTAACGGGCAGCAAGTTGACTTCGCCGTTTTTGAAGGCGACCTGCTGAGCGCTAGCATCGCCGATCACCTTGAAGGTAAGCGTCTTGATGCTCGGGGCGCCCTTGTAGTAATCCTCGAAGGCCTCGAGAACGAGTGACTCGCCGTCCTTGAACTCCTTGAGTTTGTAGGGGCCGGAGCCTATATCGGTGAGGTTAGCCTTGGCGGACTTGATATCGGTGTTGCCGTCAAAGGCGTGCTTGGGGATCAGCACCAGGTGGCCCAGAATCTCAAAGTATGAGGCGGAGACCACGGGAAGGGTAATCTTGACGGTCAGGTCGTCGACCTTCT
>CAUAEH010000085.1 GCA_958427975.1 uncultured Collinsella sp.
TAGCTCGTTAAAGGATCTCGATCTCAAAGCCGCGGGTGACGGTCTCCCCCGGCTTGGCCACCAGGCAGCCGCGCTTGTGCTCCAGAATATCGTCCTCGTCGGAGCAGGTGGACAGGCCGCCCCACGGTTCCACGGCCACAAAGTCGCCCTCGGGCTTGCTCCACACAATCAGGTACGGCATATCGGGGAACGTCAGGCGCACGCCCTTGTCCTCGGTCTTCTTGGTCAGCGTAACCACGCGGCTCTCGAGCACGTCAAAGATGGTCTCAGCGAAGTCGAAGAGCTCGTGGGTCAGCGGCAGGTTCTGGTCGATCATGGGGTTCTTGCTGCGATGCTCAACATCAATCAGACCCGTCGAAGGAACGGCAGTACAGAGCTCGGCGGCCTCGAGCTGATCAAAATGGAGCTCGTAGTCGTCATAGGACTCGCCCTCGTCAAGCGGGCACTTAAAGCCAGGGTGGCCACCCACAAAGAACGGCATGTCCTCGGTGCCCTCATTGGTCACCTCGTACGACACGGCCACCTTAGCCGCATCGATCGTGTAACGAGCAACGATCTTAAACGGATACGGGTACTGCTCGAGCAACTCGGCATGGTCGGCAGAGCTTAGGCTCAGCGCGACCATGTTGTCGCCCTGCTCCTCGAGCTTCCACTCCTGTTTGCGAGCAAAGCCATGACGGGCGAGCTTAATCTCGCGGCCGCCCATGGTCATTGCGTGACCGTCGCGAAGGCCGCCGCAGATCGGGAAACAAATGGGTGCCTGGCCCGACCAGACCGCCGGGTCACCCTGCCACAGGTACTCACGGCCGTTGGCCGCAATAGAAGTGAACGATCCGCCAGCCGTGCTCAACGCAATGCGGACAGAGCCGTTATCAAGAACAAACTCCATGGGAATCTTCTCCTTCACATATCATCTCGCACGATCCCTTGTGAACGTCGTGCCTTTAGCAGAAAGGTAATGAGGCAGCGCCGCAAACAAAAGAACAATGCACGTCCAGCCCGCTGGGCCAATTGGGCTGATAGCAAACCGGCCCGCGCCCCCTCACAGAAACGCGAGCCGTCAACGGACTAGTTAATTACGCCGGATACCCGCTAATCGTGGTATTCGCCGCGATCCCACTTCTCGAGGAACTCGTCAAAGAAGTGCGGGTCAGCCTGAGCCTCGGCGTCAGCCTTATTGCAGGCATCAATCTTGGCAATCAGGGCATCGTGCTCGGGAGTCTTGTCGTAGGGCTCCTCCAGGAAGGCAAGCATGATGTCGGCCATCAGGAACTCGCCGGTGATCTTGCCGCCAAAGCCCACGATGTTGGCGTTGAGCTCGCGACGGGCATACAGGGCAGAGGTCATGTCGCGAACCAGGGCGCAGCGGGCGCCGGGAACCTTGTTGACGGCGTTGGTGATGCCGATGCCGGTGCCGCACAGGGCCACGCCAAAGTCGGCCTTGCCGCTGGCAACAGCCTCGCCCACGGCCTTACCGTAGATGGGATAGTGCGTACGGGTGTGGCTGTAGGTACCGCAGTCGAGCACCTTGTAGCCAGCCTGCTCCAGGCGGTCGGCCAGATAGATCTTCTCGTCCGTAACGATATGGTCGCAACCGATTGCGATGGTCTTCTTCATCAGAACGTCCTTTCGTCTGAATTCACAAGTTGAGGTAGAAGTTCGAGTTCTCGGTGGCTCTCGTTAGGCCATCTTGTTGAGCATGTCGACACGGATCTGGTGACGGCCGCCGGCGTACTGGGCACGCAGGAACTCACGGGCGATCTTCTTAGCGACCTCGGTGCCCACAACGCCCGGGCCCATGGTGACCATGCGCGAGCCGTTGTGCTCGCGGGTCATGTAAGCGGAACGCTCGTCGGAAATGTTGGCGACGACCATGCCCTTGATCTTGACGGCGGCCATATAGGAGCCGACGCCGTACTTATCGAATGCAAAGCCCTGGGAATCCTTGTGCTCCAGCAGGTCCTTGGCAACGGCGGTCGCGGAATCGACAAAGTCCGCGGCAGGGGTCTCGGAATAGTCGACGACCTCGTGACCGTCGGCGATGAGCATCTCCTTGATGGACTCCTTCATCGACATACCGTCGGCATCGGAAGCGATTACAACCCTCATGACATCCTCCTTGAGAGATACGCAGGTGCGTAGTTTCTGTTTGGAAGTGTTGAATCGCGTTCAGGTCCAGGCATCTGAATGTGCGGTTCTTCACTGTTCATGTTTATTTGAACACATTCGAACAGTAACTGCAACAACTATTTGTTTGTCTTTGTTCTTTTTTGAACAAATACCGTTCACAGATGATTGCTGACCGTTTGGACTGGGCGCGGGCGTAGCGACCATGTGTTCAACAAACAAAAGGGCGGCCGAGAACGTGTCTCGTCCGCCCTTCTCACGGTTGGTCTTCCAAAGATCGCTTTGCCGCCTACTCAGACTGCCCGCTCTTCTTGGCATGTTTGGACGGAGCGCTCAAGAAACGACCCGTCAGATAGTTCGTGGGACCGGAGATATCGATCCCCAGCAGCACGTGTCCTAGCCATAGGAATGCCACGAGCACCAGTAGAGGAATCACACACGAGGTCACGATCATCACGATGACGCCTTCGATAAGGTCGGTCACCTGGTGCACGATCTCGTCGGTCATCTGCTTGGCACCACTGGTTACCGACGTGACCAGGCTCGAGGCCCCATCAGTCAACTGCTCGAGCACGTTTTTGGACTCCGTGGCCTCGGATTTTTTCTTGTTCGATTTTGAGCTGGTCTCGACTGACTTGTCCGTGGTGTCGGTCGCATCCGCAGCCTTTTGCTCGACTTGCTCAATACTTACGCGATACGTTTCATCGACCTTCTGCGACACCCATACGCTCGCGGGCACGAGCGCCATGCCGATCACGGCAACCACCAGCACGCGCGTCGCCACACGGCGCAGGACAGCGCTCGTGCTCCAGCGCCCGTGAATGCCGAGCGACACCGCAAAGAGCACCAACGCAAACGGGATTAAGATGCCCAGGCCAACCGACCACAAAATGGTTAGCAGGTATTTCTCTAGGTAGAGCACGGCAAGCACGATACCAAGGTTGCCTGAAAGCTGCGCGAGCTGCTCGGCAACCGGCGTTCCCGTATCACCCGGCAGCGCGGTAATGCCCGCAGACAGCGCCACGCATGAAGCCGTGAGCGCCAGTACGTTACCCTTCTTTTGGTCGATGACCTCGATGGTGGAGTCCCAAGTTTTGGTATCGGCGAAATGCGGACGAGCTACAAAGCCCGACAGCAGCGCCAGGACCACGAGCGCAGCGATAAAGCCAATCTGCAGCTTTTTGTTTGCGCACACGACATCGGACAGACTGGGCTGCAGCTCGGTTACCGTCGTGTGCTCGGTTATCTGGACAGGACGCCCATGAGCCATCTCGTGCGCGTCTCTTTTTTGTATTGACCCGTTATCCGGCATTTGGATACCTCCTCAGTCCGGCGTTTAATGCGAAAGGAAGTATACCCACCGAGCAAAAATCGAACGGGAGGACGAACGGAGCGCGCCAAGACTGTCCCCAATGACTAGTCGTTTAAGAACGTCCCCAATGACTAT
>CAUAEH010000086.1 GCA_958427975.1 uncultured Collinsella sp.
TGGGGACGTAGCTCAGTTGGGAGAGCGCTGCCGTCGCATGGCAGAGGCCGAGGGTTCGACTCCCTTCGTCTCCACCCTTGGATTTGATAAGCCGCTGACATTGTGTCGGCGGCTTTTTTTGAAAGAAAGGGCTGCACCATGGCCGAGCTTGAGTCCCAACCATTGTCCGACGAGGAGCGCGCCGAGTTGGAAGAGCTCCGCGCTGAGAAGGCCCGCCGCGAGGCTCGGGAAGAGGCCCGTCGCGAGCGCGAGGAGCTGGCTGCCCTGCGTGCCGAGCGTGCGAAGGCCGAGGAGGTCGCCTCGAACGCCGCACCCGAGCGCAAGCCCGCGCCCGCACCCAAGCCCGCTGCTGCGAAGCCTGCACCTGCCGCGCCCAAGCCTCAGCCTAAAAAGGTGGCTCATCCCAAGTCCGTCGAGCCCAAGCCGAGCCGTGACGAGATGACCTTTGCCCAGCGCATGGTTACCTCCAAGGAACCTACGGGCGAGAACGAGATCCCTGGCATGGCGCCGGCTCAAAAAATCATCATCGTGCTCGCCCTCATCGCGTTTATCGTCTTTATGGTTTACACGATCACGGGCAGCATGGGCCTGCACTAACCTGTTCGCGCCGGGCTCCATGCCCGCACGTCCGCCTCGCCCAACCCTCAACCTTTGCACAACACATCCGAAAGGTCGCCCCATGGCTTTGACCGATATCTCTCATCCCACCGACATCGCAATGCTCACCGATCTGTACGAACTCACTATGGCCCAGGGCCTGTGGGAGAGCGGCAAGGCCAATGAGCAGGGTTGTTTTACCGCGTTTTACCGCGATCATCCCTTTGGCAGCGCCTATGCCGTCATGTGCGGCACCGCCGAGCTGCCCGAGCTAGTCGAGAATCTGCGCTTTACGCCCGAGGATATCGACTACCTCGCCTCGCTCCAGGCCCCGGCCGGCGGCGCGATGTTCAAGTCCGCATTCCTCGACTACCTGCGCGATTTTCGTGCGCATGTAAATATCGACGCCGTCCCCGAGGGCGAGCTCGTCTTTCCACGCGAGCCCATGGTGCGCGTCACCGGTCCTGCGCTCGAGTGCCAGCTGCTTGAGACGGCGCTGCTCAACATCGTCGGGTTCCAGACACTTGTCGCCACCAAGACGGCGCGAGTGGTGCTGGCGGCGGACGGCCGTCCCGTGGCCGAGTTTGGCCTGCGCCGAGCCCAGGGTCCCGATGGCGGCCTGGCCGTTGCGCGCGCGAGCTACGTCGCCGGCTGCTCCTCTACGTCCAATGTGCTCGCCGGCCGCCGCTACGGTATTCCCGTCTTTGGCACGCATGCGCACAGCTGGGTGATGAGCTTCGATTCCGAGCTCGAGGCCTTCCGCGCCTTTGCCAAGTCGAGCCCCAAGAACTGCACGCTGCTCATCGACACCTACGATGTGCGCGAGGGCTGCGAGCATGCCATTACGGTTGCCAAGGAGATGGAGGCGGCGGGCGAGCGCCTGTCGGCTATTCGCATTGACTCGGGCGACCTCGCCAAGCTCTCCAAGTATGTCCGCGGTCGTTTCGATGCCGAGGGCCTGCCCTATGTGGGGATCTCGGTTTCTAACGATCTGGATGAGTACACGATTCAGTCGCTGCTCGACCAGGGCGCGCCCATCGATAGCTTTGGCGTGGGCACCAAGCTCGCGACCTGCTACGACCAGCCGGCGCTGGGCGGTGTGTACAAGCTTTCCGCCCGCCGTGCGAGCGAGGCCGACCCGTGGACGCCGGTGGTCAAGCTCTCCGAGCAGCCCTACAAGCGCACGATCCCGGGCGTGCAGCGCGTGCGCCGTTATTACGACGGCTTTGGCGGCCCGGTCTGCGACATGATCTACGACGAGGACCATCTGGTGGGGGAGGGCGCCGCGCGCGGCAATACCCTCGTGGCCGTGAATGATGCCGCCCTGGTGACCGACGTGTCGGAGCTTGAGTATCGCGAGCTGCTGGTGCCGATCGTGCGCGATGGCAGCGCAGTGGCTCCGCGTGAGAGCATCCATGACGCGCGCGAGCGCTGTGTTTGGGCGCTCGATCATCTGGACGCAGCTTTCAAGCGCTTCCTGTACCCGCAGACCTATGTGGTGGGCATGGAGCAGGGCCTGGCTCAGGTGCGCGACGAGCTCGTGCGCAAGAACATGGCCGCGGCCTCGGCTTTTCCCTGGGCAAAATGATTCCTTGGACGGTAGGGGCGAGTCACGCTCCCTTGGCCGCCAGCTCGGCCGTTCGCTGAACAGTTGATTGGTTTGACGTATGACGACTTCTTATAAAACGATGGTGGTAAAGATCGGTTCGTCCACGGTGGTGGGCGCCGATGGCAAGGTCAACCGCGCCTTTATCGGCGGACTTGCCGATCAAGCCGCAGCGCTGCGCAAGCTCGGCTGGCGTCTGGTCGTGGTGAGCTCGGGCGCTATTGCCTGTGGCTATCCCGTGTTGGGCTTCGACCGCAAGCCGGTCGGCGACCTTCCGAGCCTGCAGGCCTGCGCCTCGGCTGGTCAGTGCATCATCTCGTCGGCCTACGACGAGGAGTTCCATGCGCGCGACCTGCTCACCTCGCTCGTGCTGCTCACGCGTCACGACACGGCGCGTCGCACGTCCTACCTGCACGCGCGCGACGCCCTGCTGCGTCTGGTGGAGCTGGGCGTGGTGCCGGTCGTCAACGAGAACGACACCGTTACCGTCGACGAGATCAAGTTTGGCGACAACGACACACTGGCGGCGCTCGTGAGCTGCCTGGTATCTGCCGATCTGTGCGTGACGCTCTCGGACATCGATGGTCTCTATACTGCCAATCCGCATGAGGACCCCACGGCCGAGTTTGTTCCTGTCGTGCATAAGATCGATGCCAAGATTATTGCCTCGGCGGGCGATTCTTCCACATCGGTGGGCACGGGCGGCATGATTACCAAGATCCGCGCGAGCCGCATCCTGATGACGGCGGGCATTCAGAGCGTGATTTGCTCGGGCGAGGAGCCCGATGCGCTCGTGCGCCTCGCCCGCGGCGAGAGCGTGGGCACGCTGTTCGATCCGCCGGCGGAGCGTCTGGACATCGCACCCCGCAAGCTGTGGATCGCACTGGGCGACAAGGCGCATGGCTCGGTGACGGTCGATGATGGTGCTGCGAAGGCGCTGGTCAGCCGTGGCTCTTCCTTGCTTGCGGTGGGTATTCGCGAGGTCGATGGCCAGTTTGCCGAGGGCGATGTGCTCGACGTGTGCGACCCGAGCGGCATGGTTGTCGCCCGCGGTATCGCTGAGGCCGATTCGGACGTGCTGGAGCTTGCAGCCGGACGCCGCCAGGACCAGATCGCCAGCAACCGCCTGCTCGCAGATCTGGCAGAGAAGCCGGCGATACACAGGGATAACTTGATCGTATTTGCATAAAGAAAGACAGCGCTGCGGATCGTTTCCCGCAGCGCTGTCTTTCTCGTGCCGGCACCTGGGGACGTTTCTTTTGTGCCGGCACTTTGGGACACTCCTTTGTTAGAAGATTCGGCGCAGGTCTCCGCGGTTGAGGGCTTCGTCGAAGAGGTGCTTGA
>CAUAEH010000087.1 GCA_958427975.1 uncultured Collinsella sp.
GTCGAGCTTGGAGATGATCACGCCGTCAAAGTCGGTGCGCTCGGCGAAGGTCGAGACGACGTTGACAATATCCTGGCCAGTCATGGCATCGACGACCATCAGCACCTGATCGGGCTTGACGGCCTTCTTGATGTCCACGGCCTCCTGCATCATCTGCTCGTCGATCTGCAGACGACCGGCGGTATCGACGATGACCACGTCGCGCAGGTGGTCGACGGCCTCCTGGATGGCGCCCTTGGCGATATCGACCGGGTGCTCGCCGTCACCGCGGAAGACCGGAACGCCGATCTCGCCACCGAGCGTGGCAAGCTGGTCGGCAGCGGCGGGACGGTAGACGTCGCACGCGGCGAGCAACGGCGAGCGGCCCTGCTTCTTGAGCAGGTAGGCCAGCTTTACGGCAGCCGTGGTCTTACCGGAGCCCTGCAGACCCACCAGCATGATGACATTGGGAATGCGGTTGCTAAAGACGAGCTTGCTCTCGGTGGAGCCGAGCATCTCGGTGAGCTCGTCGAGCACAATCTTGACGACGTTTTGCGCCGGCGACAGCGACTCCATGACCTCGGCGGTCATACAGCGCTCCTTGGTCTTGGCGACAAACTCCTTGACGACCTTAAAGTTGACGTCGGCCTCGAGCAGCGCCATGCGAATGTCGCGCATGGCCGAGGTGATATCGGCCTCGGTCAGCTTGCCCTTGCCGCGCAGGCGGTCAAATGTGTCGTTGAGGCGATCGCTCAGGGAATCAAACACTAGTCACTCCTTAATTGGACTCGCCCACCAGGGCGCGGCAGAAATCTTTGGCATTAAACTCCTGCAGGTCATCGACCTGCTCGCCCACGCCGATGCGCAGGATCGGGAGCTTGAGCTTCTCGGCCACGGCCATGGCGATACCGCCCTTTGCCGTGCCGTCGAGCTTTGTCATGATAATACCGTCCAGGCCAAGCGCCTCGTTAAACTCGAGCGCCTGGTTCAGACCGTTTTGGCCCGTCGCGGCATCGATCACAAGCACGACCGAGACCGGCATGGGACCGGCGGCCATATTGGCGGCGCGCTTACGGGTCACATTGACCACCTTGGCGAGCTCGCGCATGAGCTCGGGGCTCGTGTGCAGACGACCGGCGGTATCGATGAGCACCAGGTCGCTGCCGCGCCTATCGGCCTCGTCGAGCACGTCGTAGCAAACACTTGCCGGGTCGGAGCCGCGATCGCGCTTGATGACGGGAACGCCGGCGCGCTGGCCCCACACATCAAGCTGCTCGATGGCGGCGGCGCGGAAGGTGTCGGCCGAACCGATCACCACGTTCTTGCCGCGGGCAGCCATGGCGCTCGCGATCTTACCGACCGTCGTGGTCTTGCCGGCACCGTTAATGCCCACAAACAGCACGCAGCTCGGCGTATCGGAGAACGGATCGCGCTCGATGGGCACAAAGTGCTGCTCAAGCTGCTCGGCCAGGGCGCGACGGAGTTGCGGGGCGGTCTTGAGGTTCTTCTTAGCCGCGGCATCACGCAGGTCATCGGAGACCTTTATGGCGACCTCGGCACCCATGTCACCCATGACGAGGGTGTCCTCCAGGTCCTCCCAAAAATCCTCGTCGACCTCGCCGCCAAAGTAAAAGACCTCGTTGAGGGCCTCGCGACTGCGCTCAAGTCCGCGCGAGAGGGCATCGAAGAATCCCATTATGCATTCACGACCTTTCCGGTTTCGCGATCAAGTTTTTGCGAGACGACGCGACTGACGCCGTCGGCTTGCATCGAAACGCCGTAGAGAACGTCAGCATCCTCCATAGTACGGCGCTGATGCGAAATGACCAAGAGCTGCGTATCGGAACGCAGCACATCGAGGGCGCCGATGAGCTTGGACAGGTTGGCGTCGTCGAGCGCCGCCTCAACCTCGTCCAGCACATAGAACGGCACCGTGCGTGTACGGTACACGGCAAAGAGCAGGGCGAGCGCCGTCAGACTCTTCTCGCCGCCCGACATGAGCATCATCTTGGTGATGCGCTTGCCGCGCGGCTGCGCCACGACCTCAATGCCCGTCTCGGCCGGATGCTCGGGATCGGTCATCTCCAGATGAGCCTGACCACCCGGGAAGAGCATGGCAAAAATCTCGCGGAAATTCGCGTCGACCTTCTCAAACGTCACCAGGAAGGCCTTCCGCATCTTGCGATCAATGGCCACCGTGATCTTGGTGAGCGCCTTGCGCGCGCTCTCCAGATCGGCCAGCTGCTCCTCGATGTAGTCGGCGCGGCACTTGAGCTGCTCGTACTCCTCCATGGCAACCTGGTTCACAGGACCCAGGTTGTTGATCTGGCGCACGAGCTGGTTGAGCTCACGTTCGGCGGCATCGCGGTCAGTGGGAGCAGGAAGCATGAGCGCTTCCTCGAGCACCGTGGTGCCATCGGCGGTAATGGCCTTGATGGCCGCCTCTACCTGCACCTCGAGCTTGCCACGTGCGACCTTGAACTCGTTTTGCCTCACCGTGGCGGCATCGACCCGCTCCTTGGCGCGGGAGACCTCGGCCTTGGCGTCCTCGATAGTCTTTTTGAGCGAGGCCGAGTCCGCCTCCTCGAGCGAAGCCTGGTCACGCAAGCGCGCGGCCCAATCCGACGCGCGCTCCAGCAGGGCCGAATAGCGCTCGTGCATGGGATCGACGCGCAGGCGCAGCAACTCGAGCGAGCGCGAGGCCTGGCGTGTTCCGCGGATACGGCGGTCGATGCCCTCCAGGCGATGCTCCAGGTCGGGCACACGGCCCTTCAGCGAACGCAGACGCTCGCTCGTCTGAGCCAGGCGGACCTTGGCATCGGCGAGCTTACCGGCTGCCTCGGAGTCGTCACGGCGCACGCGATCGAGCTCGTCGTTGGCTTCGGCAATCTGAAGACCCAGGTCGCTTGCCTGCGCACGGGCCTCGTCGCGCGAACGGGTGAGCTCGTCAACGCGCGGGCGCGCAGCGCGAACGGCCTCGGCGGCCTGCTCGCGGCGCTTGGAGATGCGCACGCGCTCGACCTCGGCATTGTTGGCGCTTTGCTCCAAGCGGCCAATCTCGGAGAGCAGCGAGCGGCGCTCGCCCTCAAGACGGGCAATCTCGCCGGCAGCATCGCCCTCGGCGGCACGTGCCTCCTCGACGGCCGCATTGGCCTCGACGACCTGATCCGACACATGCTCAAACACGGCAGCCAGATCGGGCTCCAGGCCCTCGAGCTCGCGAATACGACGCTTGCGCTCCAGGGCACCCGAAGCCTCGCCGGCATCGAGCCCCACCCGCACCAGGCCGCCA
>CAUAEH010000088.1 GCA_958427975.1 uncultured Collinsella sp.
GCCGGCAGCCGCCTCAATCAAGCGGCGACGCGATATCATCCTATCGGTCATCAGGACCTCCCCAACGATTGCGATACACGCGAACCACCGTGCGCTCAAACGCACCATGCGGCTCGCCCTCTAGACGCAGCTCCTCGTAGCGCTGTTCGGCACGGTCGAGCAAGCAGCCCAACTCCGTAAAGCGACCCGTCTTGTCGGTCGCCACAATGGGCTGCTGACTCAGGATACGATACGGCAAGTTGGCGGTATAAGTATCGAGCCGCATGAGCGCCACAACAAAAAACACCGCCGCGCCGAGCAAAAAGCCAAAGCCATAAAACTGCTGCGGAAAGAATAGCGAGACGATGGTCGCCAGCCCCGCCACACCCGCGAACAGCCCAGAGGCAAGCACGGCGCCCTTGTAGTCGGTAAAGTACAGCAAGATCAACAGAATCGTGTTGCCCACTGCATACAGGCCATAGCCCACGCACAGCGTGCGGAAATACCCGTGCATCAGATTGTTGAAGCCCAGTGGCAGGGCCGAGAGCACCGTGGTCTCGAGCGAGATGACCGCTGCCGTCACAAACAGCTGCTTGAGCGCGCAAAACCGCAGCTCCCGGTTGAGCGTGGCGAGCATTTCCTCCTCGGCCACCACGATGTCGCCCACCACGCCGCCGTCATTAAACAGGCTGTAGTAGTCGCGGTAGCGCGGATAGAAGTTCACCTCGACCGACACCACAAAGTTGACGGTCGTGACCAGGATGGTCAAAAACGCAAGCAACGCCGGCACATCATGATAGGGCGCGCCGTAAAACAGGCCTTTGACCTGCACGCCAATGGGACCGGCCCAAATGATCACCAGGTGTGCAAAGAGCCCCAGGTTGGTAAACAGGCCCGTGAGCGCCAGCGGCATAAATTGGTCGAGCCAGCGCAAAAAGAGCCAGGGGCTGCGATCGCTCTGAGGAAAATACCGGTACAGCAACGCCACGTCCCAGGCGAGCATGACGCCGTAGCCCAGGGCGATCGAGGCCAGCAGGCCCTCGACCGGCGGCAGCCCCAGTGCCAGCGCGGCCAAGGCACACAGGCACGCCACGCCAATGGCCGCGGCAAAGCTGCACAGAATACCCCGGTAGTCCTTAATAGCGGTGAGATAGCTCATGCCGTTCCAGTTGACGATCATAATGTTGAACAGCCACAGGCACAGCAGCCCCTGCAACAGCGTGGCGCCCGAGAACAGCAAAAAGATGCCGTAGAGCACCGTGCCCGCAACGAGCATGATGGCGTTGGAGCCCCAAAACGAGGGCAAGACCTCTTCTTCGCGCTCGGCAAACAGCATGTCGGCCAAAAAGCGCGTGACAGGCATGGAGAAAAAGCTCGTAAGTGTGAGCGACGCCAGCAGCGTATAGGTCACCATGCACACCAGCAAGTCCTGGTTGGCGCGACCGACGCCCCACAGGCTGCACAGCACCAAAATACCCACCTGCAGCAGCACGCCCAGCAGCATGGGGCCCGTACACACAATGCCGGCGTAGCCATAGGCGCGCATCGTGGCAAACAGACCCTTGCGTCTAAACAGGCGCTTGAGTTCAAAACCGATTCCGGCCACCGGCTACTCCCCCTCTCTGGGCAGGTCAAACGCACACGCCGTCTCGTCGTACAGCGCGCGATAGTTGGCGAGCATCTGCTCGTGTAGGTAGTAGGTCGCCACGCGACGCTGACCGCGCTCCCCCATTTCCAGGCGGCGGGCACGGCTCGCGCACATGCGCTCCATGGCATCGGCCAGACCCTTGCGATACATGGGCGGGCTCACGAATCCAGCCACGCCAAAGTCGTCGCCGGGGGCGCCCTCGAGCAGCTCACGGCAGCAGCCAACCTCGGTCGTCACACAGGGGCGACGCGCGGCAAGCGATTCCAACACGCTCAACGGCTGGCCCTCCGAGATGCTCGTCAAAATGGTAAAGTCGAGCTTTTCCATGTACTCGACCACGTTGACGCGGCCGGTAAAGATCAAGTCATGCACGCCCAATGTCTCCACTAGCGCATGGCACTCGGCGCCATATTCCTCGTCGTCCACGCCACCCATAATGTGCAGGCGCACGTGCGGCAGGCGCTCGTGCAACTCAAAGAAGGCATAGATCATGGTCTTGACGTCCTTGATGGGCGCCAGACGCACCACCGCGCCAATGTCCACCCAGCCGTCATCGGGCTTTAAGGGAATGTTCTTAAAGCGGTCGAACTGAATGCCGTTGGGGATAACCAGGCATTTTTCTGCATCGCAACCCATGTCGATCTGCGTTTTGCGCGCGTTGTGGAACAAACTCGTCACACGAAAAGCGCGGCGGTAGATTTCCTCCGAAAGCAGGTAGAAAAAGCGAATCCAACGGTCCTTAAACGAGGGCACCACCCAGTCGGCGCGAATGATCTCCTCCTCGCGCTCGCGCGTGTAGATGCCGTGCTCGGTCAGCAATGCCGGCGCGTTATGAACGCTCGAGCCAAGACTCGCAAGCAGGCCGCCGTAGCCAGTCGAGATGGCGTGATACACGTCGGCCACCGGAACCTCGCTGCCCAGCAGATAGAGCACGGGCAGCAACATCGAACGCATGGTGTGGAAGGCGTCGGCGAAAGGCGTATACGGGTACTCGGCCAGGCACACGTCGCGGAAGATGTCCATAAACGTGCGGCTCTGCAAAAATGAGAGCGGATGCACGTGACGGCGCTGGAAAATGTCGAACAGCACGTCCCAATCGGGATTGGAGAGC
>CAUAEH010000089.1 GCA_958427975.1 uncultured Collinsella sp.
AGAAGCACACTGATGAGTATGTCGCCAAGGTCGAGGAGCTTCTGAAGGAAAAAGAAGCCGAGGTCATGGAGATCTAAGGTGCAATACGACGAGCATAAACTGGTCGAGTACTTTGCCGACGCCCCTGCGGGCGTCGGTTTTTCCGACCTTGACCTCAATAACATTCCGCACCATATCTCGTGCATCATGGACGGTAACGGTCGTTGGGCCACGTCGCGCGGTCTTGCACGCACCGAGGGCCACAAGGCGGGTATCGTCTCCCTTCGTGAGATTATTACCGCCTGCGTGCGTCTGGGCGTCGACGTGCTTTCGGCCTATGCGTTTTCTACTGAAAACTGGAACCGCCCGCAGCATGAGGTCAACGTCTTGATGCATCTGTTTGCCAAGACGTTTATCGACGAGCTGCCGCTTCTGAAGCGCGAAAACGTTCGCGTTGTCTTTTTGGGCGACATTTCCGCGCTGCCCAAGAAGACCCGCGACGTTTTTGAACGCGGTCTTGCCGAGTGCGCCCATCACACCGGTATGACGCTGGCGCTTGCCGTCAACTACGGCGCGCGCGCCGAGATTACCCGCGCTGTCCGTCAGATCGCACTCGACGTTGCCGCCGGTAAGATCGATCCTGCCGCAATTGATGACGATATGGTGGCTTCCCACCTCTATACCGCCGGTCTTCCCGATCCTGAGCTTGTGATTCGCACCTCTGGTGAGCTGCGCCTTTCGAACTATCTGCTGTGGCAGGTGGCTTATTCCGAGTTCTACGTCACCGATACCTATTGGCCCGACTTTGATCGTTGGGGCCTTGTCGACGCCATTTTGGCCTATCAGGGCCGTGACCGTAGGTTTGGTGGACTGAGCAAGACCGAGGAGGCTTAATCGTGTCCGATCGTCCCAAGGCATCTGCTCCCAAGACGCCTGCGCGCAAAGCTGCCACTGCGGGAGCGCCTGCAGCGAAGAGCGGCACCGGTTCGTGGCTGGCGGGCTTTATTACCCGTGCCGCTGCCGGTATCGTCTACGCCGTTGTCTTTATCTTGTGCTTGGTTTTGGGTATTGTGCCCACGGCCATCTTTGTTTCCGTCATGAGCGGTCTGTGCTGCTATGAGTTTTTCCGTATGACGAGGCTCGATGGCAAGATGGCTAACGAGCGCATGGGTATCGCTGCCGCCGTACTCTTTCCGCTGTCGGCGTTGGGCGATTCGATGTTGCTGAATGCCCTGCTTTTTGCCCTGATGCTCGCTGTGGGCATTTGGTATGTCTGGTCGCCGCGTACCCGCATCTCTGATGTGGCCGTGACACTCATGGGTCCCATCTACACTGGCTTTATGCTGTCGGCTATCGTGCTGCTGCGCGATGCCGTGCCCGGTTTTGCCGGCGCCCTGCTTTCGGTGGGCGTTTGTGCGTCCCTTTGGGTCTCCGATTCGTTTGCCTACATCGTGGGCAGCCGTATCGGTAAACACAAGATGGTTCCCAAGATCTCTCCCAAAAAGAGCTGGGAGGGGTTTGTCGGCGGCATCCTGGGCTCGGTTTTGATTTGGCTCATCCTGTGGGCGACGCATTTCTACAAGCTCAGCCTGCCCTATGCGCTGCTGTGCGGCGTGGTCGTGTCCGTCCTGGGCGTTATCGGCGACCTTATCGAGTCGCGCATCAAGCGCGGTGTGGGCGTCAAGGATTCCGGCAACCTTATCCCGGGCCACGGCGGCATGCTCGATCGTAGCGATTCGCTTATCTTTGGCTGCATTACCGCGCAGCTGCTTTTGATGATCGGAGGCGTGCTGTAATGTCCTTCCAGACGACGTATGGCCCCGATGGACGTCTCCGTGTTGCCATCCTGGGTTGTACGGGCTCTATCGGCACCCAGGCGCTCGATGTGTGCCGCCAGCATGCCGATCGCCTGCAGGTGACGGCGCTGTCCGTTAACTCCAGTACCTCCGAGCTCGTTGCCGCTGTCCGCGAGTTCTCGGTTCCGGCGGTTGCCGTGGCCGATGTCGCTCATGGCGATGACGCCGTGCTGCAGGAGTTGCCCGAGGGAACGAAGCTCGGCGTTGGCGCGCAGGCGGTTTGCGAGCTCGCGCGTCGCGACGATGTCGACTGCGTGCTCGTCGCTATTGTGGGCGCCGCCGGTCTCGAGGCGAGCCATGCGGCCTTGACCTCGAATAAGCGTCTTGCCCTTGCCAACAAGGAGTCCCTCGTCGTCGGCGGCGACTTGCTTATGCCGTTGGCGCAACCGGGCCAGCTTATTCCAGTCGACTCTGAGCACTCCGCCATCTACCAGTGCTATCTGGGGGAGAACCCACGCGAGGCTCATTGTATTTGGCTCACCTGCTCGGGCGGTCCGTTCTTTGGCCGCACCCGCGACGAGCTCAATCGCGTGACGCGTGCCGATGCCCTCGCACATCCCACGTGGGCCATGGGCACCAAGATCACCATCGACTCCGCTACCCTCATGAACAAGGGCCTGGAGCGCATTGAGGCCATGCATCTGTTTAACTGCGACCTCGATTTCATTAACGTGGTCGTGCAGCGTCAGTCC